>SCVU01000007.1 GCA_004296785.1 Planctomycetota bacterium | reverse complement strand
GCCGCCGCGCGCGCGTTCGGGTGCGACTGCGGGTCGCGCGCCCACGCGAGCAGTTGATCGGTCGACGCGCGCCCGTCGATCTTGCCGAGCACGGCCATCAGGCCCGCGCGCAGCCGATCGTGCGGCGACTCGCGCAGCAGCTGCTTGGAGATCCAGCCGTACGCGTTGTCCGGATCCGCGGCCAGCACGAGCTCGGCGGCGGCGGTCATCGAGCCGTACGAGTAGCCGGCTTCGAACTGCGCGCGCGCGAAGCCCGCGAGGTCGGCGCCCGGGCCGTAGCGCGCGAGCGCGCGCAGCGCGGCGGCGCGCACGCTGCCCTCCTTGTCGCCGGCGGCGGCGACGCGCAGCGCTTCGCGCGCGCGCGGCGTGCCGAGCAGCGTGTCGGGACCCTTGCCGCCGGCCACGTCGAGCGCGGCGAGCGCGTCGGCCGCCGCGACCTTGATCGCGCGGCAGTCGTCGTGCAGTCGCAATTCGAGCTCGGCCACGGCGAGCGCGCGCTCCTCGCCGCTCATGCGCAGCTTGAGCGCCTCGACCAGCGCCGCGATCGCGTCGCGCCGACCGTTGACGTCGTCGTCCAGGCGCAATTGCGCGAGCGCTTCACCCGCGGTGCGCGACATCGTGACGCGCTTCGGCAGCCACGAGCCCTTGTCGAACGCGACGTAGACCGGCTTCGACGTGCACGGGATCTCGAAGCTCTGGCGGCGCTGCGTGAGCTCGACGCGCTGCGTGCGCGGACCGCCCGCGTCGCGCACCTCGATCACGACCGGCGCGCGGAACACCGACGGCGTGCCGCGCTCGGCGGCCTGCGTCTGCTCGACGGTCACGCGCGCGATGCCCTTGCCCGCGTCGTAGCTCCAGCTGACGCGGAACTCGGGGTAGCCCGCCGAGTGGAACCACTGCTGGAAGAAAGGACCGAGGTCGCGGCCCGAGACCTTCTCGAACGCGCGCTGGAACATCGCGGTCGTCACGCTGCGGCCGGCGTACTCGTTCGTGTACGTGCGCAGGCCCTCGAAGAACTTCGCGTCGCCGAGCTCGAAGCGCAGCAGGTGCAGGCGACTGGCGGCGCCGCCGTAGGTCTGCCCGCCCTTGAAGAACAGGTCCATCGGCTCGCGGAACGCGCCGTGCACGGTCGGGCGCCGGTCGTTGCCGACGTCGGCCGCGACGTAGCCGTCCTGCATGTCGCGCATCCGCGCGCGGAACTCGTCGACGCCGCGCGTCGATTCGTAGTAGAGCTGCGTCATGTACGTCGCGAGCCCTTCGTTCAGCCACACGTGCGACCAATCGGCGCAGGTCAGCAGATCGCCGTACCACTGGTGCGCGGCCTCGTGCGCGACGAGACCCTCCATGCCGCCGTCGTTGCGCGCGCGTTGGTCGACGAGCGCGGTCTCGGTCAGCGTCGTCGCCGAGATGTTCTCCATCCCGCCGAACGGGAAGTTCTCGACCGCGGCCTGCGCGTACTTCGCGTACGGATAGCGCAGCCCCGTCGCGCTCGAGAGGAACGCGAGCACGTCGTCGGTCTCGTCGAACGACGTGTCCATGAGCGGTGCGGAGTCGGCGTCGGCGAGGAACGACAGCGGCGTGCCGTCCCACGTCGACGTTTGCTCGACGAGCTCGCCCGCGACGAGCGTGGTCAGGTACGCCGGGTGCGCGACGTCCATCTTCCAGTGCTCGACCACGCGGCCCTGGCTCTCGTTGCGCTCGACGCGCTGGCCGGCGGCGACCGCCTTCCAACCGGCGGGCAGCGTGACGCGCAGCTCGTGCGTCGCGCGCTCCCACGGCTCGTCGACGCACGGGAACCACCAACGCGCGTCCTGGCACTCGCCCTGCGTGAACACCTGCGTCGGTCTGCCGGCGACGAGCCCGCTGAACCACAGGCCCTTCGCCGGCGCGCCGCCGTACGCGATCGCGTAGCTCGCGGTCGAGCCGCGGCGCAGCGGTTCGGGGATCCAGAACGCGAGGCGACCCGCGCGCTGCTCGAAGTGCAGCTCGGCGCCGCCGACTTCGCGCACGGACGAGACCTGCAGGCCCTCGAGGTCGAGCTCGACCTCGACGAGATCGCGGTCGCGCGCGAACAGCCGCACCGTGCACGTGCCCTGCAGCGTGCGCGCGCCCGGATCGATCGCGAGATCGAGCGCGTAGTGCTCGACGTCGTACGGCAGCGCGATCGCGTCGCGCACGATCGGACCGCGCGGCGCGCCGACGCCGCTCGGCGTCGTGCAGCCGCCGGACCACGCGGACAGACCGGCGAGTGCGACGCACGCGAGCGCGGCGGCGGAGCGCGCGCAACGTGCGGGGCGGAACGGGGAGTCGACGCTGGAGTTCGGGCGGCGCATGTTGGTTTGGACGGGTTTTCCGCGGGCATCGTACACGTCCCGGCGCGCCCTTCCAGACCGCGCTGGCGCGCGCTGCGAGCGCTATGCTCGCCGGATGCCGAACGCGCGCTACGCCGTGATCTTCGCCAGCCAGCGCCCGCGTCCCGCCGCCGGCTCCGGCGCCCCGTCCGACGGCTACGGCGAGGTCGCGGACCGGATGGTCGAGCTCGCGAGCCGACAGCCCGGATTCGTGGCCGTCGAGAGCGCCCGCGGAGCCGATGGATTCGGCATCACGGTGTCCTACTGGACCGATCGCGCGGCGATCGAGGCCTGGCGGGACGAGGCCGAGCACCGCGTCGCGCAGCGCCTGGGGCGCGAGCGCTTCTACGACTCGTTCCACCTCGTCGTCGCCGAACTCGTCGAAGAGCGCAGCTTCGAACGCGCGCGCTGAGCGCGCCCCGCGCCCGGCGCCGGCGGAATCCGTTTCCGCGCGCGCGGGGAGCCGCTCCACCCACCCGTATACTCTGGTCGAGAACCCCTCGCATGCCCGTCCGCCGCACCGAGCGCTTCCTGCGCGTCAAGCTCGACATGGTCGGGCGCTGCCAGCTGCGCTGCGTGATGTGCCACTTCGCGCACCCGCAGTTCGTCGAGAGCAAGACGGTGATGGACCTCGCGCTGCTCGAGAAGGTCGCCGACGACCTGTTCCCGCGCGCGCACGACGTCGTGCTCTCCTCCAGCGCCGAGCCGCTGCTCGCGCCCGACCTGCCGCGCGCGCTCGAGCTGTGCCGCAAGCACGGCGTGCCGAGCTTCCACTTCTCGACCAACGGCATCGGACTGACCGACAAGATCCTCGACACGATCATCGACGTGCAGATGCCGCTGCTCACGATCTCGATCGACGGCGGGACGAAGGAGACCTTCGAGTCGATCCGCGTGCCGATGAAGTGGGAGAAGATGATGGAGAAGCTCGCGCTCGTCGCCGCGGCGAAGCGCCGGCGCGGGTCGCGCTACCCGATCCTCTCCATCACGTCGGTCCTGATGCTGCGCACGATCCGCGAGATGCCGGACTTCGTGCGGCTGATGCACTCGATGGGCGCCGAGCACGTCAACCTCGTGCACATGGGCGTGATCGGCGACCTCGGCATCGAGCACGAGTCGCTGATCAACGCGCCCGAGCTCTCCAACGAGATGCTCGAGCAGTGCCAGCGGATCGCCGACGAGCTCGGCGTGCTGCTGATGAAGCCGCTGCCGTTCCCCAAGGACTTCGGCAAGGCACCGGCCGCCGACGCGCCGATCACGGACGCGGCGAACGCGGACGCGTCGGGGACGAGCGCGCTCGCGACCGCGGCGCAGGCGACGAAGGACGACGGCGCCGAGCAGGAGATCGCGAACTCGTTCTCGGTCGCCGACTTCATGAATCACAAGAACCGCGAGTTCCTGCTCGCGACGCGCGACAAGCCGCACCACAACCGGCGCTGCTATTTCCCGTGGTACTACATCCACGTGAATCCGGACGGCACGGTGTTCCCGTGCGGGTCGTGGTTCGAGTTCTCCACGTTCGGCGACTTCAAGACGCAGGACTTCCGGCAGATCTGGACGGGCAAGCCGTTCAAGGAGCTGCGCCGGCAGATCCTCGACATGGAGCTGCGCGACGTGTGCGCGAATTGCTCGGTGTCGAACATGGGTCGGCCGGACGTGCTCGCGTCGTTCAGCCACCGGGCGAAGGTCAAGCGCGATCAGCGCGCGGCGACGAGCGCGTCGTGGAAGACGCCGAGCACCGGCGCGGAAGCACCCGCCGGCGCGAAGCCGACGCAGCACTGAGCGCGCGGCGCGGTCGCGAGCGGCGCGCTCCGCTAGGCTGAGGAACCACGCGTGGGCGCTGCATTCGTCTTCGGCTGCTGGTTGGTCATCAGCCTGCCGTTCTTCGCGCTGCTCGCGTGGGTCCTCGGAGCGATCGGGAGGCGCAGCTCCGAGCACGTGATGCCGACTGTCCGCCTGCGACGCATGCGCACGGCATTGATCGCCGTGCCCGCCGCGGCGGGAGCGGGCATCCTCGGCTTCGTCGGCTACGCGATCCTCTACGCCGCTCCGCACGACATCGACGCGGGCATCGGCGACGCGTGGTCCGCCCCGCTCGGATCCGGATACACGCTGCGCGCGGTCGACTCCCTTGATTCGGCGTACATCACGACGCCGACGAAGCAGCAACTCGCCAGTCGCATGCGGCGCATCGCGTACGACGAGCGGACGATCTCCGCCGAGCTCGAGACGGGTGCGTACCTGCTGCTCGACAAGCAGGCGCAGACCGCGGAGGAGCTCGCGGATATCGCTCAGCTCGAAGTGCGACTCGCCTCGATCGGCGCAGCACCTGCGCGCTGGCAAACGCCGGCGAACACATACCACGAGTTGGTCGCGACCGCGGACTGGGTTTGCCTGCTGAGCATCGTCGTTCCGCCCGGCCTGGTGCTCGCCTGGCTGCTCTGGCGCTTGCGGCGCATCGAGCGGCGCGCGGTCGAGTTCGCGCGCGGCGACGGCGGCTGGCCGCTCCGCCCGACCCAAGTTTCGCCGTAACACCGGCCGCGGGCTCCGAGTTTTACTTGCGCCCGGTCACCCGTCCGTCCTCCGACCCCGCTCGTCGACCCGAACCCCAATGCTCTCCTCTCTCCTGCGCCGCGTCGCCCTCTCCACCACCGCCTTCGCCGCGCTCGCGGCGGGCGCCTTCGCCCAATCCAGCATCGACCTCACGAGCTGGACCGCCGAGTCCTACCCCGCCGTCTCCGGCTTCGGCGCCGGCGTCTGGAACGTCGCGGCCGGCGGACAATCGGTCAAGCAAGTCGTCAACGGCCAGCCGACCTTCTTCGTCAGCCCGTTCAACGCGTACAACCTCGAGCTCGAAGGCCAGATCTCCTCGACCGGCGGCGGCGACGACGACTACCTCGGCTTCGCGCTCGGCTTCGACCCGGGCGAGAGCACGAATCCGAACGCGGACTTCCTGCTCGTCGACTGGAAGCGCACGAACCAGAACTTCGACTTCGGCGCGCCGTCGTGCACCGCCGGCTCGCTCGCGAAGGTCGGCCTGGCCGTCTCGCGCGTGAAGGGGATCCCGACCGCCGACGAGTTCTGGGGCCACGTCGACCTCAACACCGCGCCGTGCTCGACCGCGAGCGACAGCGTGACCGAGCTCGCGCGCGGCGCGACGCTCGGCGCGACCGGCTGGGCGCTCAGCACGGTCTACAAGTTCAAGTTCACGCTGACCGCGACCTCGCTCAAGGTGTGGGTCGACGACGTGCTGCAGATCAGCATCAGCGGCCTGTTCTCGAACGGTCGTTTCGCGTTCTACAACTTCTCGCAGGCCGATGTGACGTACGCCGCGTACACGTCGAGCTGCAACGCGCAGTGGTCGAACTACGGGACCGCGAGCGGCGGCACCGGCGGCGCGCCGGGGCTGACGCTGAGCGGCGATCCGGTGCTCGGTTCGACGGTCAACGTGCAGATCCAGTCGAGCAATCCCGCGCCGACGTTCGGCTACCTCGGGATCGGGCCCGCGCCGGCGGCGGTGCCGCTGGGCGGCAGCGCGTTCCTGTGGATCTCGCTGTCGAGCTCCTTCGCGCTGGGGCTGCAACCCGGAACGACGACGTTCCCGTACAACATCC
>SCVU01000411.1 GCA_004296785.1 Planctomycetota bacterium | reverse complement strand
TGCCGTTGTGGCGGCGGGCGTAGGCCCAGTTGAAGAGCGCCGTGCGCGCGCCGCCGATGTGCTGCTTGCCGGTGGGGCTCGGCGCGTAGCGGACGCGGATCGTGTCGTTGCGGGTCATGTGGGGCTCGCGGGGTTGCGCGAGCCGCGCATGCTAGCGATTCGGCGCCGACGCGTCGTGAGCGACGCCGTCAGCGCGCGATCGGCACGAGCTCGCGGCCGCGCGCGATCAGTTCGGCGAGCGGCAGTACGAGCTCGCCGGACCAGCGCTCCTTCGCGGCCCAGAGCTTCAACACGTCGCGATTCGTACCGCGAACGCGCAACTGCCAGCCCGAGAGGTCCGCGCGCGCCTCGCCGGCGCTCGCTGGGACTTCCGGCAGACTGGCTCCGAACGGATTTCGATCCGTGCCTGTCAGGTAGAGGCGCGACTCGGTACTCGCGAGCAAGTCGAACGCCGCGACGATGCGGTCGTCGTGCAGGAGCTCGGCGGCCAGTGAGAGTCCGATCCCGCGCAACCGCGGGTCGCTGTCGACGGCTCGATCGTCGACGATGAAGGAAGCGAACTTCTCGGTCCCCTCCCCGAACACGAGTACGCCGCACGCTGCGCGCACGGCCGCGTCGAGTTCGGGCGAGGACTGACACGGAATCGCGATGTCGATGTCCGCGACGATCTCAACGTCGAACGCGATCCGCCCCTGCCAGCGCGGGAAGCCGAGCTCCGGCGGCTTGCTGCTCGGCCCGAAGATGTCGAACGTGCTCCCCACTCCGAGCCGACCCTCGAACTCCAGCCGGTGTCGACCGACGGGCAGGGTGCCGAGCGCTTGCGATCGCGCGCGCATCGCAGCAGCGATCAGCGGATTGCCGCAGCTCAGAGTCTCGCTCGTGCTCACGACCCAGGCGGGCCGAAGTGCGGTGCTCGTCGGGAGCAAGTTGACGCCTCGGCCGCGGAGCCACGCGGGCACGCGCATCGACACGGTGAACGGCTCGTTCGCCGGCCAGACGGTGCGCAATCGCAGCGCGCCGGAGCGCAACAGCGCGGCGCGCGCCTGCTCGTCGGTGAGACTGACCGCCGAATCGAGGCGGCGCTTGAGCTCGACGCTCGCGGGATCGACGACGTCCTCCGCGCCGACCTGCATCGTCTCCGACTCGATCGGCTGAAGTTGCGCGATCAGCTCGTCCAGCCCGAGCCTCGCGAGCTCGTCCGGGCTCGGCTGCGACTGTGGCGCCGGAACCTCCTGCCGCTGCGCCCGTGCCGAAACCGCGCCGCACGCCAGCGCGACGAGCATCGCGAGCGTCGGCCCTGTTCGCACCTCCCACATCGCAGTACAGAGTAGTCGAGCGGCGAGCCGCGGCAACCAACCGCGCTCGCCGCCGCATCGCGGGTATCCTGCCTCCATGCGAAGCGCAGTGGTGCTGATCGCGTTGACCGTCACGCTCTCGTGCGGTTCGCCACCCGGAAAATCAGCCGCGTCGACCGGCGGCGCGCGCGAGATCCTGCCGACGCTCGAAGGCAAGCCTGCGCCGGTGCTCTGCATGATGCACCACGCGCCGCGCCCCGGCCTTCTCTACGTCGGGCCGGACCTCGATCGAGCCAACGAGAATCTCCATCCCGTCGACTTCGCGGCGTTCGACGACGGCACCCTCGTCTGGCGCGAGGGCGGCGTCGGACGTCGTTCGTACGTGCGCTCGCGCATCCCTCGCGAAGCCCTCGAGCGCGCTCTCGATGCGTTGGAATCGCTGATGGCGCGCGTGCCGCATTCTGAGCGCTCGAGCTACGGACCGGACGCCGGCTACGACGCGATCACGCTTCGCGGTCGCAGCGGTGTCATCCGGTTCGAATCGTGGCACGAAGAAGATCCGAACTCGATTGCCGTCGGCACGCACTACGGTCTGGAACCGCGCAACGGCCGCAGCGACGAGCAACTCGAACGCGAGTGGCCGGACGACTACCGCGCGTTCCGCACGGCATGGCGCGCGGCGATCGCCGAGTTCGAATCGTTCCGACCGGCGCACGGCGAACCGCTCGAGCACAGCGCGCTCGAGTTTCGCAGAGTCGAACTCGCCGCGCGCTGATTCCCCCTTGTCCACCTTCGACGCGTTGCGGATCATCGACGCATGTCCGCCGCGCCGATCGCGCTCGACCAGCTCCGCCGCGCGCCGAAGGTCGAGCTGCACCGGCACCTCGACGGCTCGCTGCGACCGGCGACCGTGCTCGAGCTCGCGCGCGACGCGCGCTACGACAAGCTCCCCGAGCGCGACGCCGACGCGCTCGCCCGCTGGTTCGCGCGCGCGTCCGACCGCCAGAGCCTGCCGCTCTACCTCGCGGGCTTCGAGCACACGATCGCCGTGATGCAGAGCGCCGACGCGCTCGAGCGCGTCGCGTTCGAAGCCCTCGAGGACTTCGCGCGGGACGGCGGCGTGTACTGCGAGCTGCGCTTCGCGCCGCACTTCCACACGCGCGGCGTCGGCGAGAACGGCGCGACGAGTCGCGCGCTCGACCAACGCGACGTCATGCGCGCCGTGATCCGCGGCTGCGAACACGCCGCGCGCGAGTACGGCCTCGGCTGGGGCGTGATCGTCTGCGCGCTGCGCCACGAATCCCCCGACCGCTCGCTCGCGCAGGCCGAGCTCGCGCTCGAGTTCCGCGAGCACGGCTGCGTCGGCTTCGACCTCGCCGGCGAGGAGGACGGCTTCCCGGCCGCCGACCACCAGCGCGCGTTCGAGCTCGCGCGCAAGGCCAACTTCTCCGTCACCGTCCACGCGGGCGAGAGCTTCGGCCCGAAGAGCATCTGGCAGGCGCTGCACCACTGCGGTGCGCATCGGATCGGCCACGGCGTCCGCATCGTCGAGGACGTCGCGCGCGAGCTCGACGAGCTCGGGCCGCTGGCGCGCTACGTGCTCGACAAGCGCGTGCCGCTCGAGATCTGCCTGTCGTCGAACGTGCAGACCGGCGCGGTGCCGAGCCTCGCGGCGCACCCGTTCGGGTTCCTGCTGCGGCGCGGGTTCCGCGTCACGCTCTCGAGCGACAACACGTTGATGAGCGCGACCGATGCGAGCCGCGAGTACGCACTCGCGCAGCGCGCGTTCGGCTGCACGCTCGACGATCTCGAGCGCGTGACGATCAACGCGATGAAGAGCGCGTTCGCGCCGTGGGAAGAGCGCGTGCGGCTGATCTACGAGCGGATCAAGCCCGGCTACGCGAAGCTGCGCGGCGAGCTCGGCCTGCCGCCGCGCGCACCCTACGGCTCGCGCACGTAGACCCAGACGGACCAACCATGCTCCCCAAACGGCGTACGCCGACTCACCCCGGCACGATTCTCCGCGAAGAGTTCCTGACACCGCTCGCGATCTCTCAGGTCGCGTTGGCGCACCACGTCGGAATTCCGGCGCAGCGCCTCGACGAAATGGTGCGCGGCAAGCGTGGCGTCAGCCCGAAGACAGCTTGGCTGTTCGCCGCGGCTCTCGGAACGTCACCGGAGTTCTGGTCGAACTTGCAAGCACGCTACGACCTCGCGCGCAGCCGCCCTCATCGCAATATTCGCTCGCTCCGAATTCGCTCGGTCCGATCGGCTCGTTGGTCATGCTAACGCGGCGCCTGCTCTTCCCCACGCTCGCCACGTGCCTCGTCGCGTGTGCGACGCCGGCCAAGCCGAATCTTGCGTCGGCTTCCGAGGTGCGAACTGCCGTTCCCGCCGTGACCAGGGCGTCGTTGCCCGTGCTGTCGATGACGCAGCACTACGGCTATGTGATCAACGCGCCGCTCGAATCCCCCGTGGTCTTCGCGCTCTTCGATGACGGCACGTTTGTTTGGAGCGTCGGTGACGTGCGCAATGGCCGCTACTTCCGAACGACTGTCGCGCCTGCAGACGTCGCTCAGCTCGTGACCACGCTGGAGCCGAGCTGGGCCGCCCTGACACCACAACAGAGGTACAGCTGGGGCCCCGATTCCGGTTACAGGTCCTTCGCGCTGCGCACCTCTGGTGGCACCTTCACGCTCGGATCGTGGCACTCCGATGACCCGAACTCCGCGAACGTCGCAGACCAACGCGGGATGTTCCCGCGTTCCGGCCGCAGCGACGCGGAGCTCGAGCTCAAATGGAGCGACGACTATCGAGCGCTTCGCACAGCATGGCGCGCTGCACTCACGGCCGTTGAGCCGTTCAAGCAAGCTCCAGCTGAACCGCTCGATCGATACCCACCCGAGCTGAAGTGGGTTGAAAACTCCGCGCGCTAGTCGAGCCTCCGGCGCTTGACGCTCGAGCGCTGTAGCAGCGGAGCGCCGCGCGCACCCTACGGCTCGCGCACGTAGACCCAGACCGAGAGATCGCGCGACTCGACGTACAGCGGCCAGCACGCGACGAGCCGGCAGTCGGTGCGCAACATCTCCTCGAACGACGCGCGCAGCTCGGGCTGCCGCCAATCCTCGAGCTGCTCGGGATTCACGACGAACCACGTGCGCCGCGGATAGCGGCTCCACTGCCCGGGCACCTCCGCGCGCCACGAATCGAGCCAGCCGACCGCGCGCGGCAGCCGCGGATTCGCGTCGGGCCCGCCGAGATAGAACTCGGCGACCGGCGCCTCCATCCCGAGCACGAGGTCGGAGCTCTCGCGGTGCTCGTACACGTACTTGTACGCGTCGCGCCACGCCGGTCGCTCGCCGCGCCGCACCGTGTGGTACAGCCCGAGCTGCGCGAGCGCGGGCAGCAGGAGCAGCGCGTAGAGCGCGGCGGCGAGCGCGCGGCCGAATGCGCTGCCGGCCGCCGACGCGATGCCGGGCGCGAGCACCGCGGCGCCGCTCGCGCACAGCCACGGCAGCGCGAGGAACGCGTACTGCGCGGTCACGCGCACGAACGGCGACAGCACGAGCGCGAGCGCGAGGAACAGCGCGGCCGTCAGCGTGACGAGCAGCGCGCGCCGTTCGCGCGCGCGCCACGCGAGCACGAGCACGCACGCGATGCCCGCGAGCAGAATCGGCGTGGCCTGGAAACCGGTGGCGAGCACGAAGTGCGCGGGATCACCGCCGCCCTTCAGCATCCCCCAGCGGCGGAACACGCCGATGCTCCACCACACGCCGGGGATCGCGGCGAGCAGCCCGAGCACGAGGCTCGCGCGCAGGATCGGGCGCGCGGCGTCCGGCAGCGCGAGCGCGGGCCAGCGGCGCGCGGCGAGCTGCAGCAGCCACGGCGCGGCGACGAGCGCGGGCAGCATGCCGCCCGCCGACGGATGCGCGAGCGCCGCGAGACCGGCGATCGCGAGCCCGACGAGCGCGCGGACGACGCCGCCGCGCTCGAGCGCGCGCAGCCACAGCCCGGTGCCGAGCAGCGACAGCAGCTGCGCGAGCGTGTAGAAGCGCGCGGTCTGCGACCAGTACGCGTGCCACGACGACGCGGCGAGCAACAGCGCCGCGCCCGCCGCCGCGCGCGGACCGAGCAGCGGCCGGAACGCCCACGCGGCGAGCGGCACGGCCAGCATCCCGAACACGCAGGCCGGCGTGCGCAGCCAGCGCTCGTCGATCGGACCGTTCGAAAGCGCGAGCCACCGCGCCCAGATCCAGTAGCCGAGCGGATTGCGGAACGTCGACGCGCGCGGCGCATCGCACAGCGTGTACGCCTCGTCGAGCCACAGGCTCCACTCGCCCAGGCGCCACACGCGCGTCGCCGCGACCAGCAGCGCGAGGGCGAGGAGGCCGAGCGCCACGCGATCGCGCGCGCCGCCCGCCGCGCCGCCGGCGCCGGGGGCCTCTGTGGACTCGCTCATGTGCGGCCGAGCGTTCCAAATCGCGCTCGGCGCCGCAATGCTGAGCCCAACCGCCGCGTTACGGCCGCGAGACTTGCCCTCGGTGCCGGCGCCGACCGACAATCGACGCATGCTGCTCGCTCTGCGAATCGCACTGCTCGCCGTCCTGCTCGTGTTCGGATCCTGCGCGACCGCGAAGCGCACGCCGACCGACTTCGAGTTCGGCGCGACGCAGCCCGGCATCACGATCTCGAGCCAGCCGCCCGGCGCCGAGGTGTGGATCGACGGCGACTACAGCGGCTTCTGCACGCCGTGCGTGCTCGAGGTCGAGCGCGGCGACCCGCACAAGATCGAGCTGCGCCTCGCCGGTTACGAGACGATCGAACGGCGCGTCGTGCCGCACCGCGACTTGCGCGCGATCCCGTGGCGCGAGGGCGACACGAACGCGACGCACTGGCGCTTCCCGATCTTCCTGACGCTCGGCGGCTTCCTGTGGCCGATCCGAGTCGACAGCGATCCGTGGCCGTCGCGGCTGCACGCGCGGATGCGGCTGTCGAGCGCGAGCTAGTCCCGCGCGGATGAGTGCCGCCGTGGTCCGTGCCGCGCTGTCGCCGGCCGCGTTCGTCGACCGCGACGGCACGCTGATCGAGGAGGTCGACTACCTGACGCGCGTCGAGGACATGCGCGTGCTGCCGGGCGTCGCCGCCGCGCTCGCGCGCCTGGGCCGCGCCGGCTACCTGCGCGTGCTGGTCAGCAATCAGAGCGGCGTCGCGCGCGGCATGCTCGACGAGGAGCGGCTCGCACAGATCCACGCCGAGCTGTTGCGGCGCTTGCGCGCCGACGGCGGCGACCTCGAGCTCGTGCTGTACTGCCCGCACCTGCCGGGCGCGCCGGTCAAGGCCTACGACCGCGCGTGCGAGTGCCGCAAGCCGGCGCCGGGGATGCTGCTCGAGGCCGCGCGGCGCTTGCCGATCGACCTTCCGCGCTCGATCGCGTTCGGCGACAGCCTGCGCGACGTCGAAGCCGCCGAGCGCGCGGGCGCGCGCGGCGTGCTCGTGCGCACCGGCAAGGGCGAGGCGGAGTTCGCGCTGGCGCGCGCCGCGGGTCGCGCGATCACCGCGCACGCCGATCTCGCGGCGGCCGTGCGCGCCGAGCTCGGCTGAGCGCGCGGCGCGCGCCGCCGCTCAGGGCAGATAGCGCGACAGCGGCGCCGACAGCACGCCCGCCAGCGGCGCGGGCAGCCGCGCCCACGCATCGCGCAGCGCCTGCGTCTTCGGATTGCTCGGGTTGAACGACGGCAGGCGCCGGTCGCGCACGAGGTGGTAGCGATAGTGCAGCGGCGCCGCCGTGAAGCCCTGGTGCTCCTTGAACGCGAACGCGCCCGAGTCGCGCCGGCTGCGGCCGAAGTCGAACATCCGCACGCCCGCGCCGACCGCCCACTCCTGCAGCGCGAGGTACATGAAGTTGCTCGCGCTGCAATCGCGGTCCGCGCCGTCGCGCGTGCCCGAGTAGTACGCGTACAGCTCGTCGCGGAAGCGGAACGACATCACGGCCGAGAGCGGCTCGTTGCCGCGCCGCACGAGGTGCACGCCGGCCGCGTCGCCGAGGTGCTCGAGCAAGCGCGCGAAGTAGTGGCGCGGCATGCCGGGCGAGCCGAGCTTCTGCTTGTTCGCCATGAACATCCGCTGCAGGTCGTCGACGTACCAGCGGCCGTGCGAGAGCTCGAGTGCGTGCTTGTCGCGCGCCTTGCGCGCCTCGGCGCGCGCCTTCTTCGGCATGCGCGCGAGCACGTCCTCGGGCTTGGCGGGCAGCTCGCGGCGAAACGTCCAGTACAGCGAGCTGCCGGCGAGGTCCGGCCCCGGATCCTCGCGGTAGCGCAGCTCGAGGTGGCCGACGCGCTCGCGATCCGCGCACTCGACCGCGGCCTCG
>SCVU01000051.1 GCA_004296785.1 Planctomycetota bacterium | reverse complement strand
CGCGGTCGTGTGCCGCAGCCGCAAACAGCTCGAGGGGATCTCGGTGCTCGTGATCCTGACGATGAGCGCGCTCGGCGGAAGCTGGTTCCCGCTCGTGATCGTGCCCGAGTGGTTCCGCCGCATCGGGCATTTCACGCTGAACGCGTGGGCGATGGACGCCTACCAAGGGATCTTCTGGTACGGGAAGGGGCTGCGCGGCATCGCACTCGAGCTCGGCGTGCTGTTCGGCATCGGCCTCGCGACGACCGTGCTCGCGAGCGTGCTGTGGCGGCGCAGACTGCGGGACGGCGGTTGAGCGGGCGCCGCTCGCGCCCTCAGTCGCGCCGCGTGAGGCGCGCGCGCTCGCGCTCCGCGAAGCGGTCGGTCATGCCGGCGATGTAATCGCAGACCGCGCGCTCGAGCCCGACCTTGCCGACCCACGCTCGATACCACGGCGGCAACTCGCCGGGTTGCTCGCGCAGCGCCTCGAACAGTTCGGAGAGCACCGACGCCGCGCGTCGCTCGAGCTCCTGCAGCTTCGCGTGCCGGTAGAAGCGCCGGTACAGGAACTGGTGGAGCTGTGCGACGAGCGGCTCGAGCTCGTCTCCATGCCCGATCAGGAACCCGTGCGTCGCGCGGACCTCGGCGGGCGAGGCGGGTTGCGCGCGCGCGAGGCGCTCGGCCGACGCGCGCACGAGATCGTCGATCATTCCCTTCAGCAGCTCGGTCGTGATGCGCTTGACGCGCAGGTTCACGTCGTCGGTCGACGCGAGGAAGCGCGGGTGGCGCTGCTCGACGACCGCGCGAGCGCGGCGCCACAGCTCGACCTCGGCCTCGAGCGCGTCCTCGCCGAACATCCCGGCGTGCAGCCCGTCCTCGACGTCGTGCACGTTGTATGCGGTCGAGTCGGCGAGATCGACGACCTGCGCCTCGAGGCACGGCGAGCGCGGCCGCTCGCCGAACTCCGCCGGCCAGTCCTCGGCCTTCTCGTGCTTGAGCAGCGATTCGCGCAGCTCGCGCGTCAGGTTGAGACCCGCGTAGTCGGGGCTGCGGCGCTCGAGCTGGTCGACGACGCGCAGCACCTGTGCGTTGTGGCGGAATCCGCCGTGGTCCGTCATCAGAGCGTCGAGCGCCCACTCGCCGCGGTGCCCGAACGGCGGATGGCCGATGTCGTGCGCGAGGCTCAGCGCCTCGCAGAACGTCTCGTTGAGGCGCAGCGCGCTGGCGAGGCTGCGCGCGACCTGAGCGACTTCGAGGCTGTGCGACATCCGCGTCCGGTGGTGATCGCCTTCGCTGCTGACGAATACCTGCGTCTTGTGCATCAGGCGCCGGAACGCGGTGCAGTGGATGATGCGGTCGCGGTCGCGCTCGTAGGCTGTGCGCAGCGCGTCCTCCGCTTCGGCGAACGCACGGCCGGCGGAGCGGTCGCTGTGCAGCGCCGCCGCGATCAGCAACTCACCCTCGCGCCGTTGCTTCGCCGCGCGGTCGAGGAACGAGAAGCGCTCGGGCATGGACTCCGGGATCATCGCAGGTGCCGCCGTCGATCCCAAGGTCGCGTGTTCGCGCCGCGGGGATCGCATCGCCACCTCCAGGATGCACGGCGATCGCCGCGGTTGCGGGTCGAACACGCGTACCGTCGAGGATATCTTGGCGCCATGCCGATGCGCGGATGGCGACCCACAACAGCCGCGGCTGCGCGGCGCGAACCGACCCATGGGCCCGTGGTCGCGCGTCGAGGCGCCGCGCTTTGCCTCGCAGCGGCACTCTGCGCGCTCGCCGCGTGCGGCAAGCCGCCGGTGCCGGTCGACGCGCGCTCGGGCGACGTGCTCGACGCGAAGTACCGGCCCTCGATCGCAGCGACGGAGGTCGCCGGCGTGGTCCGCCTGCGCGGCGCGCTCGCGACTGCGGAGGTCGGAACGGTCTTCGTGTCGATCTGCGATCGCGAGACGCACAAGCCGGCGCGCGTGCGCGCCTACGTCTACGGCGGCGCCGAGATCTCCGACGCGAAGGACGGCGAGCGCGTCCTCGTGTTCAAGGTGAACTCGCGCGA
>SCVU01000410.1 GCA_004296785.1 Planctomycetota bacterium | reverse complement strand
CGAGCACGATCGCGGGCCCCGCGGCTCCGATCGATTCGGCGGACATCCAGCCGCGCTCGCTCCCGCCCCACCACTCGGCGTCCGACAGCTCGCCGCGCGCCAGATCGGCGATCGGATAGCGGACGAGCATGCCTGCGTGCACGCCGGCGACGCGGATCGCGAGCGCGACGACGTGCGCTCCGTCGCGCACGACCGCGGTCGCCGGCAGCGCGTCGAACGGCAGCGCCGGCGCGTCGATGATGCGCGGCTTCCACGCGGCGGGCGGCGCGTCGGGCGTGTCGATCACGGCGAGCGCGTAGCCGTCGCTCGCGAAGCCCAGGCCGACGTTCGGCGTCGCGTAGAGCTTGAAGAGGAACACGACGAGCGGCCCGCCGGGGAGTCGCAGGCCGTGTCCGGGCCAGTACCAGCGGTCGCCGTTGTCGGGGAAGAACGACGCGGGCGTGCCGTCGGCGTGCGCGCGCCACGCGAATGCGATCTTCGCGTCGCGCGGGTCGCGGCCCTTCTGGATCGCGACGGTGTTGCGCGGCATCGCGGATTCGGAGCGCAGGTTCGCGGGCGTCTGCGCGACGAACGTGTCGCCGAAGAGCCACAGCGTGCGCTCCTCGTCGAGCGGGATCGTCAGCGCGGCGTCGGCGCCGAGCCAGCGCGGGTCGCGGTGGAACATGCGCTCGGCCTTCGGCCACGCGTAGCCGACGGGTCGCGCCGGCGCCGAAGCGGGCGCGGGCGCGGGCGCGCTACACGCGGCGACGGCGACCGCCGTGACGGCAGCGACGACGAGGGTGGCGGCGAACGCCGGGCGCATGTGCGCCAGCCTAGCGCGCGCACCAGTCGAGCACGTGCTCGTCGAATGTCCGCCCCGCGCCGAGGTGGCCGCCGCGCGGCACGAAACGCACCTCGAGCTCGCCGCCGTTCGTCTTCGGGCCGTTCGCCTTCGGCAGGAACGGCCGGATCGTTTCGATCGGAATGACCGGATCATCTTCCGCGGCAACGAGCAGCGTGCGCACCGCGAGTCGCGCGAGATACGGCTCGATCGAGAACGCGCGGTAGTACGCCTCCGGGCTCTCGAACCCGTAGCGCGGTGCGATCGCCAGCCGATCCCACTCGTACATCGTCCGCACGCGCCCGACCTCGCGCGCCTCACTCGGCGCGAAGCGACCGCGCGCGACGACGGCGGCGTAGATCTCCTTCAGGCCGTTCAGCACGTGCGTGCGGTAGAGCCACGCGCCGCGCGTGTCGATGTGCCGCTGCGCCGCGTGCAGGTCGATCGGTGTACACAGCGCCGCGACCGAGCGCACGCGCGGATCGACGGGACCGCGCGCGTAGTGCAGCGCGACGTAGCCGCCCATCGAGCAGCCGATCACGTGGATCCGCTCGTAGCGCGCGAGCTCGGGACTCGCGAGCGCCGCCGCGACGTCCTCGCGCTGCGCGATGTTGTAGAAGTCCTCGCCGCGCCGATCGGCGCCGCGCAGCGCGAGCGCGAGCGTCGCGGCCCCGCGCTTCTCGGCGGCGCGAATCGTGCGCAGGCAGTACGGACTGCGCGGCGTGCCGCCCAGGCCGTGCAGCACGACGTAGAGCTCGCGCGCGTTCGCCGGATCGCGCAGCTCGCCCGACAGCAGCACGTCGCCGACGCGCGGATCGACGACGCGCGCCGACCACGGACGCGGCGCGCTCGTGCGCGGCGGCGCGATCCAGTTGGCGGCGTACGGTGCGAGCGTGCGGAAGTCTTGGGCCGGTCGGAACACAGCGCGTTCTGCGAGTTCCTACAATGCTAGCCGAGCGCGCGGATCTCGCCCGGCGCGCTCACCCACTCGGAACCGGAGCGCCGCTCGCATGCACGGATTGATGATGGACTTTCCGCTGACGCTCGACGTGATCCTGCGTCGCGCGAGCACCGTGCACGGCGAGAAGGAGATCGTCAGCCGGCGCGAGGACGGTTCGCTGCACCGCACGACGTACGCCGAGCTCGAACCGCGCGTGCGGCGGCTGGCGGCCGCCCTCGCGGCGCTCGGCGTGCGGCGCGGCGAGCGCGTCGCGACGTTTGCGTGGAACTCGTGGCGCCACCTCGAGCTGTA
>SCVU01000409.1 GCA_004296785.1 Planctomycetota bacterium | reverse complement strand
GCACGGGCTGGCCGCGCGGGTTGCCGCTCTGCTCGTAATAGACGCGGTGGCGGCCGTCGACGGCGAGCCAGCCGTGGTCGTAGCAGTCGAGCTCGGGATACAGGTCGCGTGCCTGGGGCGCAGTCGTCGTGTTCACGCGCACATCGTACGCGAGGGGCGCGTGCGATCCGCTACAGCGAATCGACGCCGCTGTCGCGCCGCGGCGCCCGCTTCGGCGGCGCCGCGAACTCCTGCTCCTCGATGCTGCCGCGCCAGCCCAACCGCTCGCGCAACCGCCGGTACGGATCGAGCCCGGGCATCGCGAGCAGCGGGTACGCGACCGGATGCCGCCGGATCCGCACGCTGTCGCCCGGCCGCATCTGGAAGAAGCTCTGCCCGTCGACGACCAGCGTCGTCAGCCCGTGCGCGTGCGTCAGCACGAGCTCGAGCTCGCTCTCGCTCGCCAGCACCAGCGGCCGGTTCGACAGTCCCTGCGGACAGATCGGCGTGACCACGACGCCCTGCATCGCCGGCGCGAGGATCGGCCCGCCGGCGGACAGCGAGTACGCGGTCGAGCCGCTCGGCGTCGCGACGATCAACCCGTCCGCGCGGTAGTTCGTGACCCACGCGCCGCCGACCGACAGCGCGATCGTCAGCATCGACTGGTGTGCGCCGCGCTGCAGCACGACCTCGTTCAGCGCGACCGCGCGCGCCTTCCCGTCGATGCCGCCGATCTCGGCCTCGAGGCGCATGCGCGGCTCGGGCAGGCTCGCGCCCGACAGCACCGCTTCGAGGCTCTCCTGCCAGCGCGTCGCCGGCGTGGCCGCGAGGAAACCGACGCGACCGAAGTTCACGCCGAGGATCGGCACCGGTTCGTCGCGCAGCGCGCGCGCGACCGCGAGGATCGCGCCGTCGCCGCCGAGCACGACGTACAGGTCCGCGCGCCCGGACGCGCGCGCGCGCGGCCCGAGCTCGGCGTGCGCCTCGCACCACGCGCGCACGTCCTCGGACACGTCGACCGCGCAGTCGCGCGCGACGAGCCACGCGCGCATCTCGCGCAGGAGCTGCTTCACGTCCGGCTTGTGCGCGTCGCCGAGCACGCACACGCGCCGCACGGTGAGCGCGGCGTCCGCGCGCTTGGCCGCGCGCGTCGCGCCGCGCTTGGAGGCGCTCGGCGTCGCGGGCTTCGCCGCGCTCTGCGCCGCGTTCTGCGCCGCGCTCTCCTCTGGGCGCGCGCGCTTCACGTGACTCGCGCGCGTACGAGCGCGCCGACGGCGGATGCGATGCCGTCGGCATCGAGCTCGACCGAGGCGAGCTGCTCTTCGCGCGTGCTCATGTGCTCGAGGTAGCGATCGGGGATCGCGAGCACCTTGACGCGCGCGCGCGCGTTCAGGCTGCGGCTGGCCGCCTCGAGCACCGCCGAGCCGAAGCCGCCTGCGCGCTGGTGCTCCTCGACCGTCACGATCCAGCGCGCGCTCGACAGTTGCCGGCCGAGCAGCTCCTCGTCGAGCGGCTTGGCGAAGCGCGCGTCGACCACGCCGACGTCGACGCCGCGCTCGCGCAAGAGCTCGGCCGCCGCGAGCGCCTGGTTGACCAGCGCGCCGTAGGCCCAGATCACGATCTCGCCGCCCTCGAGCACGACCTCGGCCGTGCCGGGCTCGAGCACGCGCCGCTCGAGTGCGGGGATGCGCTCGCGACCCGGGCAGTTGTCGCGCGGCCAGCGCACGGCGAACGGCCCCTTCGACGCGAGGCCGAGCGCGAGCATCCGCTCGAGATCGGTCTGGTCGCGCGGCGCCGCGAGCACGAAGTTCGGCAGCGTGCGCAGGTACGCGATGTCGAACACGCCGTTGTGCGTCGGTCCGTCCTGGCCGACCAGGCCGCCGCGATCGAGCGCGAACAGCACCGGCAGGTCTTGCAGCGCGACTTCCTGGAACACCTGGTCGTACGCGCGCTGCAGGAACGTCGAGTAGATCGCGACGACCGGCCGCAGTCCGGCCTTGGCCATGCCGGCCGCCATCGCGACCGCGTGCTGCTCGGTGATGCCGGTGTCGTGGAAGCGCGTCGGGAAGCGCTCGGCGTACGCGTCGAGCCCGGTGCCGCTCGGCATGCCGGCGGTCAGCGCGTGTACGCGCAGGTCGCGCTCGGCGAGCTTGATCAGCGCCTGCGCGAACGCGTTCGTGTACGCGGGCCCGCTCGGCACGGCCGGCGCGGCGACGCGCTCGAGCTTGCCGGCCTCGGTGCGCGCGCTCTCGAGCTTGTGCGGAACCGCGGCCGCGGTCGGCGCCGGCGTCGCCTTCGCCGCGCCCTTCACGCCGTGCACGCGCTCGGGGTGCGACGGCGCCTTCGGGTGGCCCTTGCCCTTCTCGGTCAGGCAGTGCATCAGCACGACGCCCTCGAGCCGCTTCACGCGCTCGAGGTTCTCGATCAGGTAGCCGACGTCGTGGCCGTCGAGCGGGCCGACGTACGTGACGCCGAGCTCCTCGAACACGTGGCCCTGCACGACCGCGTGGCGCAGCACCTCGCGCACCTCGTCGAGGCGGCGGTCGAGCTTGTCGCCGACGAGCGGGATCGACTGCAACAGTCCGTGGATCTCCTGGCCCGCGCGCTGCAGCACGCGCGCCGAGCGGATGCGCGTCAGGTAGCGCGCGAGCGCGCCGACCGAGCGCGAGATCGACCACTCGTTGTCGTTCAGCACGACGAGCAGCCGCTGGCCGGACGCGCCGGCGTTGTTGAGCGCTTCGAACGCGACGCCCGCGCCGAGCGACGCGTCGCCGATCACCGCGACCGCGCGCGGCGGGTCGGGCTCGTGCGCGCCGCCGTAGGCGAGGCCGAGCGCGAGCGCGATGCTCGTGCCCGCGTGCCCGGTGTGGAACAGGTCGTACTCGCTTTCGCGCGGGTGCGGGAAGCCGCACAGGCCCTCGGTCATGCGCAGCCGCGCGAAGCCGTCGCGCCGCCCGGTCAGGATCTTGTGCGGGTAGCACTGGTGCCCGACGTCCCACACGACGCGGTCGCGCTTGAAGTCGAACACGCGGTGCAGCGCAACGGTGAGCTCGACGACGCCGAGGTTCGAGCCCAAGTGCCCGCCGGTCTGCTGCACGCTGTGCAGCAGGAACTCGCGCATCTGCCGGCACAGCTCGGGCAGCTCGGCCGCGCCGAGCGCCTTCAGATCGGCCGGGCCGTGGATCTTGTCGAGCAGCGGAAGTTGCGGCGCGGCGGGTGCTGGATCGGCCATGGAGAGCCTGTCGGCGGACGGCGGGACCTTCTCAAGGTAGCGGGCGTGCGCGCTCCCGGCGAGTGCGTGGTCAGGAACGCCGCTGCAGCACGAGCTCGAGCAGGTCGAGCGGGCGCGGCGGGACCGGTTCGCCGAGCCGCGCCAGCGCGTCGCGCGCCCGCTGCGCCTGCGCGTCGGCCTCGGCGCGCGCGCGCTCGAGCCCGAGCGCGGCGACCAGCGTCCCGCGCGCGAGCCTCTGATCCTTGCCCGGCGTCTTGCCGAGCGTCGCCGCGTCGCCGGTCACGTCGAGGCAGTCGTCGACCGCCTGGAAGCACAGGCCGAGCGCGTGGCCGTACGCGCGCGCCGCGCCGCGCGTCGCCGCGCGCGCGCCGCCGAACAGCGCGCCGAGCTCGCACGCGGCCGCGATCAGCGCGGCGGTCTTGCGCGCGTGGATCGCGCGCACGCCGTCGGCATCGATGCTCGCTCCCGACTCGCTCGCCGCGCTCGACTCGAGGTCGAGCACTTGTCCGCCGACCATCCCGCCGGCGCCCGCGGCGCGCGCGAGCACGCGCACCGCCTCGGCGCCGTGCGGACCGTGCGCGATCCACTCGAACGCGAGCGACTGCAGCGCGTCGCCGACGAGCACGCCGAGCGCGTCGCCGTAGACCTTGTGCACGGTCGGGCGCCCGCGGCGCAGATCGTCGTCGTCCATGCACGGCAGGTCGTCGTGCACGAGGCTGTAGGTGTGCAGCGCTTCGAGCGCGAGCACGGCCGGGCGCGCGAGCTCACGCGCGCGGTCCGGCTTGCCGGCGCGCTCGCGGACGAGCTCGCACCAGCACAGCGCGAGCGCCGGGCGCAGCCGCTTGCCGCCGCCGAGCAGCGCGTAACGCAGCGCTTCGGCGAGGCGCGGCGGCGCACTCGCGAGCGCGCGCGCCGAGGCCTGATCGAGCTGCTCTTCGGTCCACGCCTGCGCGGAAGCCAGCCAGCGCGCGTGATCGCCCGCGCTCATTCCTGGCGCGCCGGTCCCGCGTCGGAGCGGCGCAGCCCCGCCTCGGCCTCAGCCGACAGCTCCTCGACCTTGCGCTTGTACGAGTCGAGCTCCTGCTGGCACTGCTTGAGCAGCGCGATGCCGTGCTGGTAGCGCTCGATCGCGCGCTCGAGCGGCAGCGCGCCGGACTCGAGCTCCGCCGCGACCGCTTCGAGCGCCGCGAGACGCGCGTCGAAGCTCGTCGACGCGCTCGCCGCCGTGCTCGCCGCACTCGCCGCTCCACTCGGGTCGGGTGCCGCCGCGCTCGCCTCGCTCTTCGGTTGCTTCATGGTCGCTGGACGCGGACGGGAGTGTAGCGATTCGACGCGCCGGCTCCGCTAGAGTGCTCGGGTGCCCTCGTCGTCGACGCACGCCACCGATCCGCAGCCCGAGCGCCGCGCGCCGCTCGAGGGACAGGAGATCGCCGCGGTCGACCTCGGCTCGAACAGCTTCCACGTGCTGATCGCGCGCGCCGGCAGCGGCGATTTCAAGGTCATCGATCGCCTGCGCGAGCCGGTGCGCATCGCCGGCGGGCTCGACGCGCACGAGCGGCTGTCGGACGAGGCGCAGGCCGCCGCGCTCGAATGCCTCGCGCGCTTCGGCCAGCGCCTCGCGCACATCGCGCCCGACCACGTGCGCGTCGTCGGCACCGACGCGCTGCGCCGCGCGCGCAACGGCAAGGGCTTCCTGTCGAAGGCGGCCAAGGCGCTCGGTCACTCGATCGAGATCCTGCCCGGCCGCGAGGAGGCGCGCCTGATCTACCTCGGCGTCGCGCACGATCTGCCCGACGCGCCCGGACGCCAGCTCGTCGTCGACATCGGCGGCGGCTCGACCGAGTGCATCCTCGGCGAGGGCCGCGAGCCGCTCGAGGCCGACAGCCTGTCGATGGGCTGCGTCGGCTTCTCGAAGCGCTTCTTCGCCGGCGGCGAGGTCACGCGCGATGCGTTCCGCGCCGCCGAGATCGCGGCGGGCTCGGAGCTGCAGACGCTGCAGGAGGGCTACGTCAACCTCGGCTGGGAGCGCGCGGTCGGCGCGTCGGGCACGATCACGACGACCGCGGAAGTGCTGCGCGGCATGGGGCTGTACCGCGACGCGATCGAGCTCGAAGCGCTCAAGCGCCTGCGCAAGGAGCTGATCGAGCGCGGCAAGTCCGCGCGCCTCGAGCTCGAGGGACTCTCGCCCGACCGGCGCGCGGTGTACCCGGCCGGGCTCGCGATCCTGCGCGCGGTGTTCGACGCGTTCGGACTCGAGCGCATGCAGGTCGCGACCGCGTCGATCCGCGAAGGCGTGCTGCTCGATCTGTGCGGCCGCTTCCACCACGACGACGCGCGCGAGCACGCGGTGCGGCGCCTCGCCGAGCGCTGGGGCGTCGATCGCGAGCACGCGGCGCGCGTCGAGCGCACCGCGCTCGCGCTGTGGCGCGCGGCCGCGCGCGACTGGAAGCTCGACGGCGAGCCGTGCCGGCGCATGCTGTCGTGGGCCGCGCGGCTGCACGAGCTCGGCCTGGCCGTCTCGTACAGCGGCCACCACAAGCACGGCGCGTACCTGATCGCCAACGGCGATCTGCCGGGCTTCTCGCGCGAGGAGCGCTCGCTGCTCGCGACGCTCGTGCAGGGCTCGCGGCGCTCGCTGTCGAAGGCGCTGTTCCGCGCACTCGAGGACGGCGATGCCGAGCCGCAGGACGGCGCGATCACCGCCTCGCGCGCGCTGCGCCTGTGCGTCGTGCTGCGCCTGGCGGTGCTGCTGCACCGCAGCCGCGGACCGCAGCCGCTACCCGCGCTGCGCTGTTCCGTCGCCGGGAGCTCGCTCGAGCTTCTTCTCCCGGCCGACTGGCTTGCCGCGCACCCGCTTACGCTTGCCGACCTGGAGGAAGAGGCGCGCGTCCTGCGCGAGGTCGACTTTCGACTCGCGCTCGCCTGAGTCGGCCAGCGCGCGCAGCAGACCTTCCTGCGCCGAGTGCATGCGCACCGGATCGAGCGCCGCGGCGCGCGTGTAGCTGCCGTCGGCCGCCATCAGCCAGGCCTGCTGATCGTCCTTCAGGTACTGCGTCAGGCACTCGTCGATCACGCGGCGCTTGAGCACCGGATCGAGCACCGGCACGCAGGCCTCGAGGCGCCGGAAGAAGTTGCGCTGCATCCAGTCGGCGCTGGAGAGGAACACCTGCTCCTCGCCGGCCGCGTGGAAGTAGAACACGCGGCTGTGCTCGAGGAAGCGGCCGACGATCGAGCGCACGCGGATGCGCTCGGACAGTCCCTTGACGCCGGGCCGCAGCGCGCACAGCCCGCGCACGATGAGGTCGATCTCGACGCCGGCCTGCGACGCGCGGTACAGCGCGCGGATGATGCCCGGCTCGCACAACGCGTTCATCCGCGCGATCACGCGCGCCGGCCGGCCCGCGCGCGCCTCGGCGGACTCGCGCTCGATGCGCTCGACGAGGCCGGTCTGCAGCGTGAACGGCGCCTGCAGGCAGCGCTCGAGCTTCTCGGCCTTGCCGAGGCCGGTGAGCTGCTGGAACAGCGAGTGCACGTCCGCCGCGATCCCCTTGTCGCAGGTCAGCAGCGACAGGTCGGTGTACGCGCGCGCGGTGCCCGTGTGGTAGTTGCCGGTGCCGACGTGCACGTAGCGGCGCAGCTTCTTGCCCTCGCGCCGCACGACGAGCAGCAGCTTCGCGTGCGTCTTGTATCCGACGACGCCGTACAGCGCGATCGCGCCGGCCTCCTGCAGCCGCGACGCGACGTCGACGTTGGCCGCCTCGTCGAAGCGCGCCATCAGCTCGACGACCGCCGTGACTTCCTTGCCGGCGCGCGCAGCCTCGATCAGCGCTTCGACCAGCGGTGAGCGCGAGCCCGTGCGGTACAGCGTGATCTTGATCGCGAGCACGTCGGGATCGCGCGCGGCTTGGCGCAGGAACTCGACCACCGGCGTGAAGCTCTGGTACGGGTGGTGCAACAGGATGTCGCCCTGCCGCAGCGCCGCGAACACGTCGCCGCCGCGCTCGAGCTGCGGCCGCCCCGGCGTGAACGGCGGATAGCGCAGGTCCGGCCGCGCGACGTCCGCGTGGATCGTCTGCAGCCGCGCGAGGTTGAGCGGGCCGTTCGTGCGGTACAGCTCCGACTCGTCGAGCCCGAACTGCGCGAGCAGGAACTGCGCGAGATCCTCCGGGCACTCGGCGGTCAGCTCGAGGCGCACCGCGTCGCCGAAGTTGCGCCGCGGCAGCTCGCCCTTGATCGCGTGCAAGAGGTCGTCGACGTCCTCCTGCTCGACCCACAGGTCGCTGTTGCGCGTGACGCGGAACGGGAACGCGCCCTGCACTTGCATGCCGGGGAACA
>SCVU01000408.1 GCA_004296785.1 Planctomycetota bacterium | reverse complement strand
CCGAGCTGCGCGCGGTGCCGCAGGCGCCGGCGATCGGCATCGGCCGCGCGTTCGGCCTGCTCGACGCGTGGCGCAAGCAGCACGCGCTGCAGCCGATCAACGCGCTGCGCGAGGGCGCCGCGCGGCGCTGGTTCGACTTCTACGTCGAGGTCGACCCGCGGCGCGCCGAGGAGTTCGCCGCGCACGAGCTCGAGCTCGACCCCGGCGACCTCGAGCCGTGGCTGATGGTCGGCGAGGCGCAGCGCGCGCAGGGCCGGCTGGCGGATGCGCTGATCCAGTTCGAGGCCGCGCGCACGATGATCCCCGACGGCCGCATCCTGCGGCACATCGCCGACATCGTCGCCGACCTCGGCAGCGACCACCCGCGCGTCGAGGCGATGATCGAGCGCGCGCGCAAGATGGAGGGCGACCAGGCCGCCGACCCGACGCTCGCGTTCCTGCGCGCGCGCTCGCTGGTCAACGCGAGCCCCGGCACGCTGTCCGACGGAGTCGTGATCCTGATCGAGCTGTGGACGCGGCGCAGCGAGTTCCGCGCGGTGCTCGGCGAGGGCGAGATCGGCCTGCAGCTCGGCGTCGCGCTGCTGCACCGGATGGGCAAGCACGACGCGCGCCGCGCGGCGGTCGTGCTCGACACGATCCACCCGTCGATCGAGGACCCGATGACGCGCGACCTCGTGCACGCGCTCGCGTCGATCGCGAAGCGACAGGACGAAGCCGAGCGCGAGGCCGCGGCGCCGGCGGCGGGTCAGCCGGGCGGCCGCACGGACGGCTGAGCGGCGTCCGCGCCGAGCGTCGGCCACGCGCCGAGCTGCTCGAGCACGCCGCGCATCGAAGTCGACGGGCGCCGTGCGAGCAGCGCCTCGAGCCGCGGCAGCGTCCGCGCGAGGTTCACGTAGTGGCGGAAGCGCTTCCACGCCCCCACCGCGACGCGCGGCTGCGCCGGATCGAACTCCCACGGGTGGAAGTACAGCGCGACCGGACGCTGTGCGCGCTCGACCGAGCGCAGCGCCGCGCGCGTCACGGCCAGCGGCAGTAGGCGGAAGTAGCCGCCGCCGCCGACCGGCGCGTTGCGGCCGAACAGCCGCGCGGTCGCGACCGGGAACTCGAGGATCTCGCGGCCCGCGCGCGTCGGCACGCGCGAGAGACCGGGCTCGAAGTCCGGCACGCCGTAGGTCGGGTGCCGCACCGGGTGCACCGAGGAGTCGTACACGTAGCCGCGTCGCGCGAGCAGCTCGAAGGCCCACCACGTGCGCCGCGTCAGCGTGAAATTCGAGGCGCGGAAGCCGAGCGGTCGCTCGCCGCACGCGGCGACGAGCGCGCGCTCGGTGCGCGCGAGCTCCGCGTCCAAACCCGGCTCGCCGATGTCCCACAGGAACGCGTGCGCGAAGCCGTGGCTCGCGATCTCGTGGCCGAGCTCGCGGCAGCGGCGCACGAGGTCGGGCCGCCGCTCGGCGACCCAGCCGAGGAAGAAGAACGTCGCGTGCGCGCGATGCCGCTCGAGCGCGCCGAGCAGCGCATCCATCCCGTGGTCGAGGCGCGAGTCGAGGCGGTCCCACGACGACTCGGGGAACGCCGCGCGCAGATTCGCGACCTGGAAGTACTCCTCGACGTCGATCGACAGCGCCCAGGGTGCGTTCACGACAGTCGCTCCACCGCTTCGATCACGCGCCGCGCGTTCCCCTTCCACGTCAGATCGCGCAGCGCGATCTCCTCGCGCGCGCGCTCGCCCAGGCGCTCGCGCAGCGCGGCGTCGGCGCACACGCGGACGAGCGCGCGGTACAGCGCCTCGGCATCGCCCGGCGCGACGAGCAGCGCGGATTCTCCGTCGACCAGCACCTCGCGCAGATTCTCCTGATCGGGCGCGATGCAGGCCAGCCCCGCGGCCATGTACTCGTGCAGCTTGAGCGGCGACGCGTACGGATTGATCGCCGGCACGAGGCCGACGTCGAAAGCGGGCAGCAGCGCGGGGATCGCGTCGTGCTCGCGCGTGCCGCAGAAGTGCACGCGCGCGGCGACGCCCGCCTGCTGTGCCTCGGCCTCGAGCTCCTCGCGCGCCGGTCCCGCGCCGATCAGGCACAGTTGCGCGCGCTCGAGCCCGGGCCGCGCGAGCGCGCGCACGACGAGCTCGAGGCGGTGCCACGCGCGGTAGTAGCCGACGAAGCCGAGCACCAGCGCGTCCGGGTCGAGGCCGAGCTCGCGCCGCGCGCGCGCGCGCGCGGCCGCGCGATCCGCGTACGCGTAGCGCTCGAGCTCGACGCCATTGGGCGTGACGAGCACGCGCTCCGGGCGCGCGCCGAGCTCGACGACCATCCGCGCGAGCACGCCGCTGACCGCGCAGACGAGATCGGCCTGCTCGAAGACCTGGCGCTCGACGCGCGCGGCGAGCTTGGGGAACGACAGGCCGCGCGTGCGCGACAGCTCGAGCACCATCGGCGAGTTCACCTCGAGCACCAGCGGCAGCTTCACGTCGCGCGCGGCCAGCACGCCGCCGAGGTTGCCGAATGCGTAGCGCTCGTAGATGAAGTCGACGCGGTCCGCGCGCGCGCGCGACGCGATGCGCCGCCGCGCGGTGAAGCCGTACGCGTACTCGGCGAGCTCGCGCGCGAAGCGCGGCACGTGCGCGATGAAGCTCCAGCGCGAGCGCGCGTGCTTGCCGTCGGCGCCGCCCTGCGCGACGAGCGCGACCTCGCGCACGTCGTGGCCGAGCTCGCGCAGCGCGCGCTGCAGCGCGCGGATGTGCACGGCCTGCCCGTCCTCGGCGGCGGTGCGGTGGTGGTAGAGGATCCTCATCGGCGCGCCGCTCCGACGCACGCGGCGATGCACGCCTCGAGCGCGGCCGAACTGTGGTCCCACGACAGGTGTGCGACGGCCGCCGCGCAAGCTTCGGGCGCCGGCGGCGCCGCCAGCAGCGCGGCGAGGCGACGGCCGAGCTCGCGCGCGTCGCGCGACGCGCACAGGCACTGCGGCAGCGATTCCAGCAGCTCGCCCGTGCCGCCGACCGCCGTCGCGAGCACCGCTCGTCCGCACGCGAGCGCCTCGATCACGACGTTCGGCCTGCCCTCGCGCGAGCTGCACAACAACAGCGCGTCGCAGGCCGCGTACCAGCGCGCGAGCAGCTCCGGCTCGAGCGGCTCCAGCACCTGCACGCGCGCCGCGAGCCCGAGCGTCTCGATGCGCGCGAGCAGCGCGCCGCGCAGCTCGCCCGCGCCGATGTACACGAGCCGCGCGTCGGCGACGCCGCTTTCGCGAAACGCCTCGAGCGCGAGCAGCGGATCCTTGCGCTCGATCAAGTGGCCGACGACGAGCACGAGCGGCGCGCTCGCGGCGAGCCCGAGCTCGGCGCGCGCGGCGGCGCGCTCGGCCGGGTGGAACAGCTCGCGCTCGATGCCGTTCTCGACGAGCACGCCGCGGCCCGGCATGCCGCCGAGTGCGTCCATTCGCGCGACGAGATCGCGCGACACCGCGCACCAGTGGCCCGCCGCCGCGAGACCGTCGGCGAGCGCCGCGCGCAAGCGCGCGTCCTCGGCGACTTGGATCACGTCGCTGCCGCGGCCGCTGATCACGCACGGCACGCCGAGCTCGGCGAGCAGCGGCGCCGCGGCGGCCGCCGGCCACGCGTAGTCGCACACGACCGCGTCGAGCGGCGCGGCGGCGAACGCGCCGTGGCCGCCGAGCAGCGTCGACAGGCCGGTGCGCGCGAACGAGCGCGCGCTCGCGATCTGATCCCACGGCCGGTGCGCGTAGCGCGGGTACGCGATCTCGAGGCCGCGGCGGCGCTCGCCGCCGGGGAAGTCGACGTACGCGCGCCACTCGGGCTTCGACAGCACGCCCGACAGCACGCGCGCGAGCGCCGGCGTGCTCGGGATCGGCCGCACGATGCGCACCGCGTGCCCGCGCGCGCGCATGTGCAGCCAGCGGCGCTCGGCGAAGATCCCCTCGCTCGGGCGCGCCTGCGACGGGAACAGGCTCGTCAGCACGCCGAGGCGCAGCTTGGCGCGGCTCATGCGAGGTCGTCCCGCACCGCGTGGCGGCGCCGCCAGTGCTCGAGCACGAGCAGGCTCCACAGCGCGCGCGCGTGGTTCTCGCGGCCGGCGCGGTGGCGCGCGAGCAAGTCGCTCGCGCGCGTGCGATCGATCCAGCCGGCCGGCAGCGACTCGAGCGCGCGCGCGACCTCGGCGGCCAGCGGACCCGCGATCCAACGGTCGAGCGGCGTGTCGAAACCGCGCTTGGCCGCATCGAGCACGCCGTCGCGCACGCGGCCGCGCAGCGCCTCGCGCAGCGCGTGCTTGCCGCGGCCGCCGCGGACCTTCTCGCGCGGCGGCAGCGGCGCGAAGCGCTCGACGAAGCGGTGGTCGAGCAGCGGCGGTCGCAGCTCGAGCGAGGCCGCCATCGACGCGCGGTCCGCCTTGGCGAGGATCTGGTCGGGCAGGTAGGTGTGGAAGTCCGCGTACTGCGCGCGGTACAGCGCGTCGGCGCCGCGCGGACGCTCGTAGTGCTCCGCGAAGGCCGTGAACGGATCGTGCTCGCGCGCGGCCTCGCGCGCGAGCGGGCCGAGCAGCGCGCGCGCGTCGGCGAGCTCGAGCTGCGTGACGCTGCGGAAGTACGCGTGCGCCGGCGCGTCGCCGAGGTTGGTCAGGAACGTCTTGCCGCGCAGCGGGCGCGGCGCCCAGTCGAGCTTCGGATAGCCGCGCCCGAGCGCACCAGCCAGCGCGCGCCCGCGCGCACCGAGGCGCGCGCGCAGCCGATTCTCGGCCCAGTCGTGCACGTAGCGGCGGTAGCCGGCGAACACCTCGTCGCCGCCGTCGCCCGACAGCGCGACCGTCACGTGCGCACGCGCCATCTTCGACACGAGGTACGTCGGCACGGTCGACGGATCGGCCAGCGGCTCGTCGTAGAACCACGGCAGCGTCTCGACCGCCAGCCGCGGATCCGCGCGCAGCACTTCGGTGTGGTGGTGCGCGCCGAGCAGCCGCGCGGTCTCACGCGCGACGTCGAGCTCGTCGTGCGAGGCCTCGTCGAAACCGACCGAGCACGCGACGACCGGCGTCGACAGCGCGCGCGCCATCGAGGTCACCACCGCGCTCGAGTCGATGCCGCCGGAGAGGAACGCGCCGAGCGGCACGTCGGAGATCAGGTGGTCGCGCACGACGCGGTCGAGCCACTCGGCGACCTCGCCGGGCGCGGCCGGCCCGCGATCCGCTTCCAGCGGCAGGTCCCAGTAGCGCTGGATGCGCGGCTCGCTGCCCGGCTGCCACTCGAGCGTGCAGCCCGGCGGCAGCCGGCGCATGCCGTCCCACGCCGCGAGCTCGCCGCCGCTGTAGCCCTGCACGAGGTAGTCGACGAGCGCGTGCGCGCGCAGCCGCCGCGGCAGCCAGTCGAGCGCGAGGATCGCCTTCGGCTCGGACGCGAACGCGAGGCCGCGCGCGGTGCGCGCGTAGTAGACCGGCTTGATCCCGAGGCGATCGCGGCCGAGCACGAGCTTCGGCGGATCGCAGCGCCCGTCGACGATCGCGAACGCGTACATCCCGACCAGCTTCTCGACCGCGCGCACGCCGTGCTCGGCGTACAGGTTCGCGATGGTCTCGATGTCGGAGTTCGTGCGGAACGCGTAGCCGCGCGCGGCGAGCTCGGCGCGCAGCTCGACGGAGTTGTAGATCTCTCCGTTGCCGATCAGCGCGATCGCGCCGCTCTGGTCGTACAGCGGCTGCGTGCCGCCGGCGACGTCGATGATCGCGAGGCGCCGGAACCCGAGGCCGAGCGGACCGCGCACGTGGAACCCGTCGCTGTCGGGACCGCGGTGCGCGATCGACGCGGTCATGCGCTCGAGCAGCGCGCGCTCGGCGCTCGCTCCGCGGTCGTCGAGGCCGTAACCGGCGATGCCGCACATCGCCGGCTAGCCCTCCGCGCCGCTGGTGCGGAACCCGCGCCGAGCCAGGCGCACGCCGAAGCCGCGCGCGGGCACGAACGCGAGCTCGCCGCGCGTGCGCCCCTTGTCGCGGAACTTGTGCGGCTCGGCGATCTCCTCGAGCGCGACGCGCTCGAAGATCATCACGACCGCGATGAAGTGGTAGAGCAGGTCGAAGTGGCCGCGGTTCAGGAACGTGCTGCCGATCAGGAACGCGACCAGCGTCGCCTCGAACATGTTCGCGTAGTTGATGATCCAGCTCGCCGCGTACACCTCCTTCGCGCGCCTGCGCACGCGCCACAGCGAGAGGATCGTCATCGCGATCACGGCGAGGTAGATCAGGAACGCCGGCGTCCCGCACTCGGCCCAGATCTGCAGGTACGAGTTGTGCGCGACGATCAGGTCCTTGCCCGAGAGCTGGCCGGGCGTCGGGTTCGGCTCGTACTCGAGGTAGTGCTGGCGGAAGTGGCCGAAGCCGACGCCGAGGATCGGGTTGTCGGCCGCCATGCGCGTCGCGACGGCCCAGGACTTCAGGCGGCCGGCGGCCGAGGCCTCGCTCGTGCTGATCGATGAGATGCGCTCCTTGTAGGAGGACGGCACGATGATCCAGCCGCCGATCGCGATCAACACGAGCAGCAAGAGCGCCGCGATCCGGTTGCGCGAGCGCCAGGCGAGCACGCAGAACACGCCGGCGATCGAGAGGAAGCCGCCGCGCGAGTGCGTGAGCACGACGGTGATCACGACCAGCGGCACCATCAGCAGGAACGCGCGCCGCAGCACTTCGCGCCGCTCCGACAGGCCGATGTTCAGCAGCAGCGGCATGCACATCGCCATCGCGAGCGAGAAGTCGTTGTTGTCCGCGAGCAGGCCGCCCGGCCCCTGCAGGATCTGCCCGCGCCCCAGCGTCAGGATCCCCCACACGCCGTACTTCACGCCGAGGAAGCCCAGCGAGAGCGCGATCACCCACACGAGCACGCGCAGTTGCTCGCGCGTGCGACACACGCCGGTCGTGAACAGCGCGACGCCGACGATCTTGCAGAACTCGACGTAGCGCGCGAACTGGTACGCGTCTGGATTGTTGTTGCGCGACAGCAGGATCCCGACGCCGACGATCGCGACCAGCGCGAGCATCATCCAGTTGCGCAGATCGGGCAGGAACAGCCGCTGGCGCTCGCCCGCGTAGAACCCGAGCAGCGTGACGATCGCGACGTAGTACGACCAGCGCGCGTCGCGCGCGAAGCCCCAGGTCAGGTCCTGCCCGCGCATGTACGCGAGCCACGAGAACACGAGCAGGCCGATGAACGGCCGCCGAAAGCACACCGGCAGCAGGCCGATGACGATCAGCGAGAAGGCGAGGTCGCGCAAGGCCCGGCTTCCTCTTCGGGAAGCGCTACTTCAGCGCGAGGCGCAGGTCGTCGATCGCCTGCACGAGGACCGTCGGGAGGATCTCGGGCCGGGTCGCCCACGCCCACGTGAACCACGCCAGGCCGCCGATGATCGCGACGGTCGAGAACGCCGTCGTGAGGCGGCGCTGGCGGCGCCGCTTGAGCTCGGCGCGCGTGACGATCGTGCCGACGACGCCGAGCACCGGCACCGCCAGCACGCGCGCGACGTCGCCGACGCTGCGGTAGCAGTTCTTCGTGTACTCGGACAGCAGCGCGCTGGCCAGGCCGAGCGCGATGCCCGCGATCGCCGCGAAGCCGACGATGACCCACGGGTTCGGATAGTTCGGCGTGCGCGGCGCCTGCGCCTGCGACGTGAACTCGAACGGGTTGCCGTAGGCCTCGATGGCGGCCTCGAGCGCGGCCTTCTTGCGGTTGTACTCGCGCTGCTTCAGCGCGGACTCCTCGTCCGCGAGCTCCTTCACGCGCTTGAGCTCGTCGCGCTTGCGCAGCAGTTCGACGCGCTCGCTGCGCTCGCGCCGCGACGCGTCGAGCAG
>SCVU01000407.1 GCA_004296785.1 Planctomycetota bacterium | reverse complement strand
TACTGGGACAAGGTGCTGCACCTCGACCCGATGGTCGAGCACGGGACGATCAGCGCCGGCGACGTCGACCTGTTCCACCGCAGCGACACGGTCGACGACGCGTACGCGTACGTCACGCAGTACCTGCAGGAGCACTTCCTGAAGACGCCCGAGCCGGGCGATCCGTACCTCGCGGGCTGAGCGCGCCGCGGTTCGCCGCGCGTCAGTTCGCCGGCGAATCCGACGAGCTGTGGTCCTGCACGATGCGCCAACCGACGTCGAGCTTGCGCAGCACGAGGCTGTAGCGCCCGCCGACCGGCTTCGACGTCTTCATCGCGAGGTCCCAGCGACCGCGCGCGAGCGCGATGTCGGGCGACAGGAGCTCGACCTCGGTTTCGCGGAAGTCGAGCTGTCCCATCTCGGCGCCCTGGCCCTGGTAATTCGCCTTGTAGCGCGCGAGCACCGGCTCGTAGCCGCGCGTGATCGAGCCGCCCGAGAGGAACACGAGGCACGGCGACTGCCAGTAGCCGGCCGCCATGTAGCCGTCGACGTCGCCGCGGTTCCACGCGTCCTGCTGCGCGTCGAGCACCGCGCGGATCGCCGCGGTCTCGCGCTGCGCGTCGAGCGCGGTCGGCGGATCCTCGCTCTCGACGGTCGCGCAGCCAGAGATCGGCGCCAGCAGCAGCAGGACGGCGAGCGGGCGCGTGCGCATCGCGCTACTTGCCGCCGAGGTACCCGAGTCCGGCGAGCGCGCTCTTCGTGCCTTCGTCACCGGCCGCCGCGCGCTGCTTCGCGAGCTCGACGATGCGCTGCTCCTGCGCCTTCATCTTCTCCGACGCGGCGTACGTCTCCGCGCCCGCCTTGACGACGCGCAGCGCCTCCGGCGTCGCGTTCGCGCTCGCGAGCTTGCCGGAGATGTCGATGAAGTCGGAGTCGCGCACCTTCGACGGCGCCGTCTTCGCGTACTCGAGGAACTCGCCGGCCGCGGTCTTCGCGTCGAGCTTGATGCGCGCGTCGATCGCGCCGAGCTTGGCGGCGTGGTAGAGCGGGTCGTCGGTCTTGCCGGCGAGCGCCGTCTGCGCGTCGACGAACTTGTCGAGGGCGGCCTTGTGGTTGCCCGAGCCGAGTTCGGTATTGCCGGCGTTCACGAGCTCGCGCGGATCGCTCGAGCCGCCGCAGCCGGCGGCGAACAGACAGGTCAGGATCAGCGCTGCGAAGTGGTGGAGGGGGATCATGTTCGGTCGGAGCCTAGAGGTAGCCGATGCCTTGGAGCTTCTTGCGAGTCGCGTCGTCGCCGGCGGCCGCTCGCTCCTTCGCGCGCCGCACGATGAGCTGCTCCTGCGCGACCATCTTCGTCGAGCCGGCGAACGCGGCCTTGCCCTGAACGACGACGTCGAGCGCTTCGGAGATCGCATCGACGCCTGCGAGCCTACCCGAGACTTCGATGAAGTCCGAGTCGCGAACCGCGGACGGCGCGCTCT
>SCVU01000406.1 GCA_004296785.1 Planctomycetota bacterium | reverse complement strand
CCGTCGCCTTGACGACGCAGGCGCCGGCGCGCGCGAGGTGCTCGAGCACCGCGCTCGACAGCGCCGCGGCGGCGTCCTCGCGCGGCGCGAGCAGGTCGCTGAACCAGCCGACGCGCTCGCCCGGCCGCGGCAACTGCAGCGCGGCGTAGCCGACGAACGCGCCGCTCGCATCGAACGCGCCGAGCACGCGGTGCAGCTTCGACGGCGCGCGGAGGAAGCGCCACGCGACGTAGGCCGCGTCGCGCCGGAAGCACAGCGCGTGGCGCGACTTGAGCTCGCGCGACAGCGTCTCGACGCCGGCGGGGATCGCGTCGAGCTCGCGCACGACGAGCCCGCTCGCGCGCGCGAGCTCGGCGAGCCGCGCGCGCGCGGCCGCGCAGCGGCGCTGCTCGAAGCGCAGCAGCCAGGATTTGACGCGCCCGTCGCGGAAGCGCTCGGCGCGCGCGGCGCTCGACGCGTCGAGGTAGTGCGCGTGCGGCCGGATCACGCCGATCGTCTCCCAGCCGAGATGCGTGTAGATCGGCGCGGAGATGCGGTTGGGAAAGCCCCACAACAGCGGCCAGCCGCGCGCGAGCGCCGCGGCTTCGGCGGCCTCGGTCATGCGGCGGCCCTGGCCCTGCCCGCGGATCTCGGGCGCGGTCATGATGTCGCCCTGCTGGCCGAAGGTCGCCGCGTACGGCCCGGCCACGGCGGTGCGCGGGCCGTAGGCGAAGGAGGCGCAGAGCGCGCCCTGCGCGTCGGCGAGGACGAGGGTCAGCGCGGTGCCGGACGGATTGCCGTCGTAGCGCCACGCGAGCTCGCCCGGGCCGAGCGGCTTCTTGAAGCAGCGCGCGTGCAGCGCGGCCTGCGCGGCGCGCTCGCTCGGTGCGGCGGTGCGGACGGTGAAAGGCTCGGGCAAGGCGCGTACGGACGCGAGCGTACCGCGCGCGGAGGCGCTACGCCTTGACCTTGTCCGCCATCGTCGGCGCCGCGTCGCGCTGGTGGAAGCCGACGCTGCGCGACTGCGGCACGACGCCGAACGCACGACCGAGGCGCTTGCGCAGCAACGTCGGGTTCTCGAGGTAGTGCAGCGTGCGCTCCATCGTGCGCTTCCAACGCGCACCGCCCGAGTAGTACCAGCGCTCGTACGTGCGCACCATCGTCTTGCGCAGCTCCTCGAGCTCGACCTGGCTGAAGTTCTCGTGCACGTACGCCGAGCGGTTCGACGAGACGTAGTTCTCGCGCAGGTCGGACACGTCGATGTTCGCCTGGTACTTGTCCCACGACTCGGTGCCGATCAGCGGATTGAACACCGAGATCCGGATCAGGTCGGGCGAGGCGAGGCGCAGCACGCGCTCGGTCTCGGCGATGTCCGCCTTCGTCTCGCCGGGCGAGCCGACGATCAGGTAGACCTTCGACCAGATGCCCGCGCGACGCGTCATCTTCGCGCTCTCGATGATGTCGGCCTGCGTGAGGTCCTTCTTCAGGACGTCGAGCATCTTCTGGCTGCCGGTCTCCCAGCCGTAGTAAATGCGGCGGCAGCCCGCGCGGTACATGTGCTTGAGCAGCGGGTAGTCGACGCAGTCGGCGCGCGTGTTGGCGATCCACTCGAACTTCAGGCCGCGGCGCAGGATCTCGTCGCACATCTCGTGGATGCGCGGACGGCGCAGCGTCAGGATCTCGTCGACGAAGAGGATGATGCCCGGGTTGTAGTGCTTGATCAGGTGCTCGAGCTCGTCGACGATCGACTCGGTCGAGCGCACGCGGAAGCCGCGGCCCGTGTAGTCCTTCTGGCAGAAGATGCACTTGAAGGGGCAGCCGCGCGTCGTGAAGATGTAGACCAGCCGCTCCGGATTGAGCTTGAAGTAGCGGTCCATCGGCAACAGGTGCCGCGCCGGCAGCGGGATCTCGTCGAGGTTCTTGATCAGCGGCGGGACCGGGTTGTCGATCCAGATCTGGCCGTCGCGGATCGCCGCGAGCCCGGGGACCTTCTGCAGCTCCGCATCGCTGCCGCCGTCGACCGCCTTGATGAAGTCGGTCGCGGTGAACTCGCACTCGCCCTTCAACACGTAGTCGAAGTGGCCGGACTCGAGGAAGATGCCGTGGTCGACCGTCGCGTGCGGGCCGCCCATCACGGTGATCTTGCCCTTCTCCTTCGCGTACTTCGCCCACGCGATCGCGCGGCGGATGTTCGGCGTGAGCGAGCTGAAGCCGATGATGTCGTTGGCCTCGATCTTCGCGCGCATCTCCGCATCGTTGGAGATCCGCTCGTCGACGAGCTCGATCGGCATCTTCTCCTTCTCGAACGCGGCGCCGAGGTAGGTCAGGCCGAGGACCTGGGAGACCGGGTCTTCCTGGACGTGCGGCTTGACGTAGGCGAGGAGGGTTTTGCGCATGGTGTGGAGCTGGCTTCCGAGTCCCGCGGCGGGATGCCCGTGCCGTGGTTTCCCATCGGCAGCGGCGCGCGCAGCGGCTGACTGCGACCCTGAAATCTATCGCGGACGTCAGAGTCCGACAACGCCCGGCGTGCAAAGAGCTGCCGAAGCGCGGGCAAAAG
>SCVU01000405.1 GCA_004296785.1 Planctomycetota bacterium | reverse complement strand
CGGTGCCACGCGCGCGGCGACCACGCGCTGCACGAGCAGCACCGCGAGCTCGCTCGCGGGGATCGCCGCGTACAGCACCGCGACGCCCATCGACTCGGGCGCTCCGACCGCGCGCGCATAGGCGGCCGCCGCCGCGACGACGAGCGCCGTCGACGCTCCGATGCCGCCGAGGTACACCGCGGTCGCGTGCCGCAGCGCGAGGCGGCGCAGCCGCAGCGCGAGCGGCGGACGGTACGCGACGTCGGTCTCGAGGTCCGCGCGGCCGGATCCGCACAAGTGGTGGCCGACGTGCGCGGCGACGCCGTGCGGATCGCGCGCCGCGGCGAGGCGCGCGCTCTCGACGGCGCGCAGCGCGACGCGCACCTGCGCCTCGCCGGAGTTCTCCGCGAGCTCTTCGACGGCGTGGCGGTAGCCGTCGCGGCTCGCGAAGTCCATGCGCGGGTAATCGCCGCTCGGATCGCGGCGCAGGATCTGGTCGACCTGGCTCTGGCGCTCGACGAAGCGGCTCCAGTCGAGGCTCGCGCACAGCCGCAGGCTGGAGAACGTGTTGCCCGCCGCGGCCTGGTCCGTGGCCTGGCGCTGGTGCTCGGACCGCACGACGTCGTCCGAGGTCGTGCCGCGCCGCGCGAGCGCCGCTTCGATCGCGACGTGCAGCGCGGCGACGCGCGGATCGTGCTCGAGCATGCGCTGGCGCGACTGTGCGACGAACGCCGAGTGCAGCGGTGTCGGCAGCGGCGGCAGCGTCGAGCCCTGCTCGAGCCGCGCGAGCGCGGCTTCCGCGGCCAGGCGCGCGTCGCGTCCGCGCAGCACGCCCTCGGTCAGCGACCGCAGGTTCTCGAGGAGCGCGAGCTTGAGCATCAGCGGCCAGGCCCACAGCTCGCCGAGCGTCAGCGGCGCCACGCTCTGGTACGCGAAGAGGAAGCGCGAGAGCCGCTCGGCGTCGAGGCGCCCCTCGCCGTGGCGGATCAGCTCGATCGCCAGCGAGTAGATCCGCGCCTGCCCCGCGTACTCGCGCGCCGCCAGGCGCGGCAGCCGTCGGTAGAAGCGCATCGGCAGGTCGCGCCGCAGCTCGCGCACTTGCGCGTCGAGCAGGTGGAAGTTGTCGAGCAGCCACTCGGCCGCCGGGTCGACGACCGCCGCGCGGCGCACGTCGTCGGCCAGCACGAGGTACGCGCGCTTCAGCAGCGCCAGGTTCCGATCGCATTGCGCGAGCACGTCGTGGCGGCCACCGCGCGGTTCGCGTGCGAGCGTGAACACCGCCGCGAGCGTCCGCGCGAGTTCCTCCAGGCTCTCCAGGCTGGTGATCTCGCCGCGCAACGGCACGCTGTCCGCGCGTCGTCTCGTTCCGAACAGCGTGCTCATGCTCGATCGATGCCCGCCTGGATGCCGAGGAAGCGGCGTGAAGTCGGCGCGGCGCGGCGGTGGGGGCCGTGCGCGCGCAAAGGAGCCGCACGGAGGGCGAGTTCAGCGCCTCCCGTGCGGCTCCTCGGCCGGAGCGACGCCCGTGCGTCGCCTTCAGTTCGAGCGCGTCCCGCCTCGTCCCAGGCCGAACAGCCCGATCAAGAGCGCCGCGCCCCCGCCGATCAACATCCAGATCGCCTTGTCGCTCGGGGAGTCCGTGAAGAACTTCGAGACGTCGGAGCTCAGCGACTCGCTCGCGCGATAGCCGAGGATCAACAACGCGATGCCGACTGCGATCAGCGCGATCGAGAGACCCTTGTGCATGGATGCCTGCGGGAAACGGGTGCGGTGGGGGAGCGCGGCTCGCGCGCGGGGGCGCAGCTCAGAGGATGATGATCAGCAGCACGACGGCGGCGCCGATGCCGATCCACTTCCACTGATTGTCGGTGGGACCGTCCACGCCCGCGCGCAGTGCGCCGAGCTCGGGAGCGCGTTCGCTCGCGGCGCGCAACTGCGCGCGATCGGACGCGGCGAGCTCGGCCGGCGCGGCGATACGGCCCGCGCGCAGCGCGCCGAGCTCCTCGTACGCGCTGGGCGCCGGCGAGGTCGCGAAGGCGCTCGTCTCCGCGGGCAGGTTCGCGAGTGCCGGAGCGACGAGGATGCACGAGAGGAGCGTGAGACAGAGGAGTCTTTTCATGGGATCAATCCTGGTTGGTGAATGCATCGGCTCGCGCCGCGCGCGGGCCACGGAGCTGTGCCGCGATCGGGTCCGCTTCCTTGCCGCTGGCGAGCAGCGTGAAGCGCCGACAGAGGTCCCAGTCGCGGGCGAAGATCGGCGCGGGCGTCAACACCCGGCCCAGCACGGGATCGAGCAGAACGAGGTTCTCGCGCGGCTCGTCGTAGCCGACGACGAGGCAGTAGTGCCGATTCGCGCCCGCGCGCGACAGCATCACGAGCGGCGGGCGTCCTGCATCGACGTGTCGGTACAGTCCGGTCGCCGAATGATCGAGCGTGCCCTGGAACAGGTGCGTCTCGAGCCCGACCTCCGCGAGCGCACTGCACAGCTCGTCGCCCGACAGGCCGTGCTCGCGCGCCGCCGTTAGCGCCAACTCTTCTCGTCGATGCGCCGACAGCTCGACGCGCCAGTAGCGACACAGAGTCGTGATCGACGCCAGGCCGCACGCATACGTGTCGTCCTGCTGCAGCAGCGGGATGTCGAGCACGACCGCGCCCGGTGAGAGCTGCAGAGCGCCGAGCCCGGCCGGCGCCGCCGAGCGGCACGCGGCCGCGAGGCTCAACAGGCAGGCGAGCGCGAACGCGAGCGCATCGCGTCGAGGGCCGGATCGGGGAAGCGCGTGCATGACCGAGCCGAACTCTAGAGGCGCGCTTCGACTCCCGTCATCCGCACGAGTGAGCATTGGAGCCCGGGGGATTGGGTAGTCGCGCACGGCGTACCGAGAACTCGCTCAGCAGCTACGGATCTCTCTCGATGGCCGCTGCTTCGGAGCGCCCATAGCCTCGTCGCCGAACCGTTCGACGACGTCGCTACGCCGACGCTCGGTTCCTCCGCCCCCGGCCTCGCGCGACAGCGCTCGAAAGTGCCGGTCACCGTTCGACCGAAAGGACCGAAGTTCCCATGCGCTACTCCCGGATCACCCTCACCAGCGCCGCATGCGGCGCGTGGTTCGTGTTGTTCTCCCCGTTCGCGTCGACGCAGTCGACGTGCGGCGTCCCCGCTGCCGTGGAAACGCTGGGGACTTCCTGCGGCGTGACGCTGAGCGGCGGGCTGCCGGTCCTCGGCAGCACCGTTCAGCTCGACGCGCGCAGCAATCTCGGCAACGCGCCGACCTGGTTCTTCATCAGCCCGGCCGGGAACCCGCCCACGCTGATCGAGTCCTGCAATCTGTTCGTCGATCTCGGGAAGCTCACGCTGCTCGCGACGACGTCCACGGATCCCGGCGGCGACTGTCACTGCCCGGTCAACGTCCCGACGCGCGTCGAGCTGTGCGGCCGGCAGTTCAACGTTCAAGCGCTGGTCGGCTCGCAAGCCGGCCCGCTGAGCTTCGGCGCACTCAGCAACGGACTCAAGTTCACCCTGGGAAGCTGAAACCCGGGTGCTCCGCGCGGCACCGGCAGGTGTCACGAGAAGCCGTGAACGCATGCGTTCACGGCTTCTCGACTGTGCGCGGCGCCGCTGCGATCCACGGCTCGAGCGCCTGCTCGAGCAGCTGTGCGAAGAGCCGATTGCCCTCCGGCGTGTGGTGTCCTTCCGGCGCGTAGATCGACGCCGCGCCGCGCTCGAGCACGCGCCGGCCGAAGGTCGGACCGAGGTCGAGCACGTCGATGTCGCGCGCTCGCAGCGCAGCGACCAGCGGGAACTCCTGCTCCGCCGTATGCAGCGCGAGCAGCTCGCGCATCGGGATCAGCAGCACGAGCGGGGTCGCGCCGGCGGCGCGGACGTCGCGCCGGAACTGTGCGGCGATCGCGACCGTGATCGCGATGCCGGCGGGATCGGTGCCGCGATACAGTCGCTCGCGCGCCTGCTTGCGCTCGCGCAGCGCGTACAGGCTGTGCGCGACGCGCACCGAACGCAGGCACTGGAACCAGCGCGGACGCGTCTCGCGCTCGCTGTACCACGCGTCGTGCGCGAGCAGCGGCTGCGACGCGGGGTCCGTGAGCGTCGCGATCAGGGCCGCGCGCTCGAGCACCGGCGAGTTGACGACCGCGAGCTCGCCGCCAGCGTCGAGCATGCGCGGCTTGGTGAGGAACGACTCCGTCGGCACGA
>SCVU01000404.1 GCA_004296785.1 Planctomycetota bacterium | reverse complement strand
CCATCGATCGCGTCGATCTGCAGCAGACCGGAACCGGAGCTCGCCTCGAGCGCGAACCGATAGCGACCCGAGCGCGAGAGCTCGAGCACCGCACTCGCGCTCGCGTCGACCGGCGCGCCGACCCCGGCGAAGGCCGGCACGACGGACTCGACCGAGCCGCCCTTGCCGGCCACGCGCATGCGCCATCCGTGCTGCGCCGCGTCGTCCTGCGCGTCGGCTCGAGTCGTCGGGATCGCGAGGGCCAGCAGGACGGCGAGGCGGAGCGCGTGCGTCATCGGGCTTGCCATCGTACGGACCGCGACGGCAAGTTGGAGCGCCGTGACACCGTTCAAAGTGCTCGTTTCGTGCGTGCTGCTCGCCGCGCTCGCCGCCTGCGCGGACGAAGCGGATCCGCGCCTCGACGCGACCGACGACGTCGAGCAGTGCCGCAAGCAGCTCGCGCGGATCTACGACGGCCTGCTCGAGTACGAGAAGCGCGAGCACCATCCGCCGCCCGGCTCCGGCGCCGCGTTCCTCGGCGCGCTGCTCGACAGCGGCGTGTGGCCGCGCACCGAAGCGACCGCGCGCGCACTGTCGTGCCCCGGCGTCGATCCGGCGAAGTTGTGCGCCGATTCAAACAGCGCGAAGGCGTTCACTCCGCCGCGCGGCGCGTGCACGGCGTACGCGGCGCGCGATCAGTCGCGCGCACCGCTCGCGCAGTTCCCGACCAGCGGCACCGAAGCGCTCGTCGCGTGCGACAACGAGCTCGGCCCCAACCACGCGCGCCACACGAACGTGCTGTGCGCCGACGGCAGCATCGTCACCCTCGACCTCGAGAAGCTGAAGGCCGACGGCGTGCTGCCGCCGACCGCCGACCGCGTGCCGATCGGGCCCGACGCTCCCGCGGAGCTGCTCGGCGGCGCGCTGCGCGCGCTGACGCGAGATTGACGCCCCGCCCGCCGGACCGCGCGGTAGCCTGAGCGCAGTCTCACGAGTCTCCAGCACTGAGGAGTTCCCATGACTCGGCCCCGCTCGCTCGTCGCCCCGCTCGCACTGTTCGCGCTCCCCGCCCCCGCCTTCGCGCAGCACTGGTTCGAGACCGTGCAACTGCACGCGGATCCCGACGGCGCCGGAGCGGTGGCCGTGCTCGACGCCGATCTCGACGGCGTGCCCGATCTGTTGCGCGGCAGCGCGACCTCGGCGCGCATCGCGCGCGGCAACGGCGACGGCTCGTTCGTCGCCGGCCCGCTGCTCGCGCCGATCGCCGGCCCGAAGCTGCAGCAGTTCAGCGATCAGCAGCCGGGCATCGTCGCGGACGTCGACGGCGACGGCCGACTCGACTACGTCTACGCGCGCGACGGACTGCTGATCGGCGCGGGCAATCCGCACACGATCGACACGCTGTTCGGCACGGGCACGACGACGCTCGCACCGCCCGTCTCGTTCGCGCTCGGCACATACCCCGTGACCTACGGCTCGTGGGGCGTGTGCGCCGCCGACGTCGACGGCGACGGACGCCCGGAGCTCGGCGTGGTCGAGCGCGCGCCTGGAACCGGGTACGTGTCGATCGCGCGTTGGCTCGACTGGAACGGCACGAGCTACGTGTCGGGCCAGCCGCTGACGCTGACCGGACTGGCGCAGTCCGATCCGCCGGGCGACGTCGACGGCCTGTCGTCGGTCGCGGCGCTCGACTGGAACGGCGACGGCTCGCTCGAGCTCGTCGCGACCGAGTGGCTGAACCCGAGCCTCGTGTGGCTGACGAGCCAGGGCCTCGCGCCGAGCTTCGGCGGCGAGTTCGCACTGCCGTTCGCGCTGAACAGCCTGCACGCGCTCGACGCCGACGGCGACGGGCAGACCGATCTGCTCGGCCGCTCGCTGAACCAGCAGGACATCCGCATCGCGCTGGTGCACGGCGGTCCGGGCGCCTGGACGACCGAGGCGACGCCGCCGCTCGGCATGCCGCTGCAGTCGAGCTGGCACCGGCAGCTGTGGAGCTGCGACTGGGACGAGGACGGAGACCTCGACGCGGTGCTGCACACGAGCTCGAGCTCGGGCGACGAAGGCGCGCTGTTCCTCGCCAACGACGGCGCGGGCGTGTACGCGCTCGCGTCGACGCGCATCACCGACTCGAGCTACGGATACGTCGGCGGCGCGGCCTTCGGACAGGGCGGCGGTCCGGCGGACTTCGACGGCGACGGGCACGTCGATCTCGCGATGGCGCGCGCGGTGCTCTACGGCGACGGCGCGTTCCCGACGGAGGCGAGCGGGCCGTACGCGGCGTTCCCGCAGGCGTTCGTCGCAGATCGGAAGAGC
>SCVU01000403.1 GCA_004296785.1 Planctomycetota bacterium | reverse complement strand
ATCACGAATCAGGACGGCGGCGCGTTGTTCGACGAGCAGAAGAAAAAGCTCGGGAAGCAGCCCTGACGGGCACCGCGCGCGGATGAGCTCCCCCCGCCCCGCCCCGCCCGCACAGGCCGCCTCGAGCGGCGCGGGAGACTCGCCCCGTGGCGCCGTCGCGCTGCGCTCGCTCGCCGTCGTTCCCGCGCGCCTCGGTTCGACGCGCCTCGCGCGCAAGATGCTGCTCGCCGAGACCGGGATGCCGCTGTTCGCGCACACGGCGCGCGCGGTGCTCGCTGCGGGCGTCGTCACGCGCGTCGTGGTCGCGACCGACAGCGACGAGATCCTCGCGGCTGCGCGCGCGTCAGGCGTCGAGGCGGTGATGACGTCGAGCGCGCACAAGAGCGGCACCGATCGCGTGCACGAAGCCGCGCAGCTCGTCGCGGCGGACGGAACTCGCTACGACGTCGTGATCAACGTGCAGGGCGACGAGCCCGAGCTCGACAGCGGCGCGCTCGCGGGCCTGATCGCGCTCTTCGCCGACCCGACCGTCGAGATGGCGTCGCTGTACGCGCCGCTCGCCGACGCCGAGTCGTTCACGAGCCCGAACGCGGTCAAGGTCGTCGTCGCGCGCAACGGCGACGCGCTGTACTTCTCGCGCGCGCCGATCCCCAGCCGCGCGCACCCGGGCTCGACGGGCGCCGACGGCGCCGACGCGGTCAAGCTGCACCTGGGCGTCTACGGCTTCCGCCCCGCCGCGCTGGCGCGCTTCGTCGCACTGCCGCCGAGCGCGCTGGAGGCGGCCGAGAATCTCGAGCAGCTGCGCTGGCTCGACGCCGGCCACAGGATCCGCATGGCGCGCGCGTCGCGCGCCTCGCGCGGCATCGACACACCCGAGGACTACGCCGCGTTCGTCGCGCGGCAGCGGACCGCGGGCAGGCGCTGAGGGAGTCGCACTTCGAACATGGCCAAGCACATCTTCGTCACCGGCGGCGTGGTCTCGAGCCTCGGCAAGGGACTCACCGCGGCCTCGATCGGCATGATCCTCGAGCGCCGCGGCCTGCGAGTCGCGATGCAGAAGTTCGACCCGTACATCAACGTCGATCCGGGCACGATGAGCCCGTACCAGCACGGCGAGGTGTACGTGACCGACGACGGCGCGGAGACCGACCTCGACCTCGGCCACTACGAGCGCTTCACGCACGCGCAGCTGTCGCGCAACTCGAACTACACGACCGGCAAGATCTACTCGGGCGTGATCGCGCGCGAGCGCCAGGGCGCGTACCTCGGCTGCACCGTGCAGGTGATCCCGCACATCACCGACGCGATCAAGGAGGCGATCTACTCGGCAATCACGCCGGAGGTCGACGTGCTGATCACGGAGATCGGCGGCACGGTCGGCGACATCGAGAGCCTGCCGTTCCTCGAGGCGATCCGGCAGTTCGCGCTCGATCGCCCGCGCGGCGACGTGCTGTTCGTGCACATGACGCTGCTGCCGTACCTGCGCGCGTCGGGCGAGATGAAGACGAAGCCGACGCAGCAGTCGGTCGGCAAGCTGCGCGAGATCGGCATCCAGCCGGACCTGCTCGTGTGTCGGACCGAGGAGCCGATGAGCGAGGACATGGCGCGCAAGATCAGCCTGTTCTGCAACGTGCGCCCCGAGTGCGTGATCGAGGAGCGCGACGTCGCGTTCTCGATCTACGAAGTGCCGACCGACCTCGTGCGCGCGGGCCTCGACCGGCGCATCTGCGAGCGCCTCGGCCTGCCGTTCGACGGCCCGACCGACTTCTCCGACTGGACGGCGATGCTCGAGCGCATCCGCGCGACGACGGAGGAGCTCGAGATCGCGCTGGTCGGCAAGTACACCGAGCTCTCGGACGCCTACAAGTCGATCTACGAGGCGCTCTCGCACGCCGGCATCCACGCGCAGCGCAAGGTCAAGGTGCGCCGCGTGCGCGCCGAGGACGTGTCGGTCGAGCATCCGGAGAAGCTGCTCGCGGGCGTGCACGGCGTGCTCGTGCCCGGCGGCTTCGGCGAGCGCGGTCTGGAGGGCAAGATCGCGGCGATCCGCTGGGCGCGCGAGCAGAAGGTGCCGTTCTTCGGCATCTGCCTCGGCATGCAGTGCGCGGTGATCGAGTACGCGCGCAACGTGCTCGGGCTCGCCGGCGCGCACACGCTCGAGCACTCGCCGCACACGCCGCATCCGGTGATCCACCTGATGGAGTCGCAGAAGGGGCTCGAGACCAAGGGCGGCAACATGCGCCTGGGCGCGCAGTCGTGCCGGCTCGTCGCGCGCTCGCTCGCGGCGAAGCTCTACGGCTCGACCGAGATCAGCGAGCGGCACCGCCACCGCTACGAATACAACAACGAGTACCGCGCGAAGC
>SCVU01000402.1 GCA_004296785.1 Planctomycetota bacterium | reverse complement strand
CACCGCGCGCTCGAGCCACGCGCGGCCCGGCCAATCGAAGCGCGGCAGCTCGCGCGACGCATCGAGCTCGTCGAGCAGCTGCAGCACGCGGCGCGCGCGCCGCAGCCACCCGCGCTCGCCCGGCACTGCGCCACCGGCGACGAGTCGCCGCAGCGCGGCCCAGCGGATCGAGCTCGCGCGCGGCGCGGCGTCGCACGCCTGGACCTCGGCGAGCCACAGCACGCGCGCGAGCTCGATCCGTGCGATCGCGACGAGTTCGCGGCTCGCGCCGCGCGGGCGCGGCAGCGCAAGCGCCGGCGCGGTCGCGCACAACAGGCGCGGCGCGATCACGGCGCGGCCTCCGCCGGCGCGGGCTCGCCGATCGCATGCAACACCGCGTCGAGCGCGGCGCGCGCGCGCCGGCCGAGCTCACTCGCGTTGACCTGTTCGGCGCGCGCGAGCTCGTCGAGCCCGCGCCGCAGCAGCACGAGCCCGTGGAACGCGCGTCGCTGTTCGGGCGTGCAGGCGTTCAGCGCGGCGATCGCGCGACGCGCGCGAGGTGGATCGAGCCCGAGCGAGCGCGCGAAGCTCTCGACCGCGCCGCTTGGAGCGCTGTCCCTGGCAAGCGCGTCCCTGGCAATCGCGTCCCTGGCAATCGCGTCCCTGGCAACCGCGACCTTGGCAGTCGCATCCCTGGCCGTCGCGAGCTCGTCGAGCAGCGGGTCGAGCCGCGCGAGCAACCAGGCGCGCAGCTCGCCGCGCGCGCCCGCGACGGCGGCGTGGCGCGCGACGCGGATCAGCAGCTGGAGCTGCAGTCGATCGGCGTCGGCGATCAAATGCCGCTCGTCGAGCCGATCAGCGATCAGTGCGCGCAGCGCGAGCGGATCGCCGGGCACGATGCGCGCGAGGATCTCGCGCGGTTTGCCGTGCAGCAGCCGCGCGGGCTTCGCGTCGCTGGGCTTGGGATCGACGGGCGCATCGACCGTTGCTTCGGTCGCCGGTGCAGCGCGCTCGAGCGCGCGAGAAGTGCTCGGCAGGCTCATCGAATCGAAGCCTAGTGAGCTCGCGCCGCCTGGGAAGTCCCGTTCGCGCGTTCAGCGCCGCGCGCGCTCAGGGGCGGTGATCCAGGCGCGTTTCCGGCACCGACGCCGCGCGCAGCGAATTGCCGAATCGACGCGCGGAGCCGGTGAACGCCGTCCATCCGGTGGAAGTGCCGCGGAGGCCTGCGTAGGATCGCGCGCGCCGCCCGATCCGCGGCTCGAGAAAGACGGAGCCAACCTTGGGTGACTCACCGGCCGGCAAATACGGGCTGATCCTCGGCGTCGCGAACAAGCGCTCGATCGCATGGTCGTGCGCGCGCGCGCTCGCCGACCAGGGCATGCGCTTGGCGTTCAACTACGCGACCGAGCGCCTGCGCGGCGGCGTCGAGGAGCTCGCGGCCGAGCTGCCGGGCTCGCTCGTGCTGCCGTGCGACGTCACGGACGCCGCGCAGATCGACGCGCTGTTCGCCTCGCTCAAGACGGAGTTCGGCGGCCTCGACGCGCTCGTGCACGCGGTCGCGTTCGCCAAGCGCGAGGAGCTCGCCGGTGACTTCTTCAACACGTCGCGCGAGGGCTACATGATCGCGCACGAGGTCTCCGCGTACTCGCTGACGGCCGTGACGCGCCGCGCGGTGCCGCTGATGGAGGGCCGCGGCGGCTCGATCGTCACGCTGACCTACATCGGGTCCGAGCGCGTCGTGCCGAACTACAACATCATGGGGATCGCGAAGGCCGCGCTCGAGGCGAGCGTGCGCTACCTCGCGCACGATCTCGGGCCGCGCGGCATCCGCGTGAACGCCATTTCCGCGGGTCCGATCCGCACGCTGTCGGCCTCGGGCGTCGCGGGCTTCAGCGACATCCTCGACGAGATCGCGAGCCGCGCGCCGCTGCGGCGCAACATCGACGCGGACGAGGTCGGCGACGTGTGTGCGTTCCTGTGCTCGCAGGCGAGCCGCGGGATCACCGGCAGCACGCTCTACGTCGACGCCGGCTACAACATCATGGGCGTCTGACGATCGGCCTAGGCGTGCGCGTGCGGCAGCACGTGTTGAATCGCGCCTGCGATCGTCGCGCCGAGCATGACCCAGCCGGCCTTCTGCCAGCCCGGCGCCTCGCCGTGGAACACCTCCGGCAGCAGGTCGCAGACGGCGACGTAGAGGAACGTCCCGCACGCGATCCCGGTCAGCGCGAGCCCGACGTCGCTGTCGAGCGACTCGACCGCGCTGCCCATCAGCAGGCCGATCGGCGCGACCGCCGCGTAGGCGGCGAGGAAGCCGAGCGCGCGCATGCGACCGAGGCCGGCGAGCTGCATCAGCGTCGCGAGCGAGAACGCCTCGCTGCCCTTGTGCGCGACGATCGCGAGCACGAAGACCCAGCGCATCTGCTCGTTCGGCAGCACGGCGGCCAGGCCGAGGCCGGTGAACGCCGTGTGGATCAGCAAACCGACGTAGGACGCGAACCACACGGCGCGGTGGTGGTCGCGACGCGAACGGCTCTCGAGCCACAGCTTCTCGACGAAGAACAGCAGCAGGAACCCCGCCAGCGTGCAGATCCACGGCCACTGCTCGGCGAACACGCCGGCCGGCTCGGCCGCCGCCTGCGGCTCGAGCGATGCCTCCCCCGCATGGTGGTGCGCGAGCTCGGGCAGCAGGTGCAGGAACACGAGGCCGAGGAACAGGCCGGCCGAGACGGCCGCGAGCACGTGCAGCCCGCGCTCCGACCAGCGGCCGACCAGCGGCAGGATCCCGCCCACGAAGGTCAGCGCGAACAGCGCCAGCGCGATCAACAGGACCGAATCCGCCATGGAGCCCCGGGAAAGGGGGCGGCATGGTAGCGCGCGAACTCGCGATTGCCGCCGGCGGCGCGCCGCGACCGCCAACACTCGCGCGGCGCGCGTCGTAGGCGCGGCCGCCCGCGCCTCGCGCTCCCCTCGCCCTCCGCTGGGAGGGGGTCGATCCCCCGCCGGCTTGCGCCGCACCGCCCGCGGCGATTAGAAACCCACCCCCCAGGAGACCCGGAGCCGCAGCATGCTCCCGGGCAGGAGGCCTGCCGGCCCCGTCCGCTCGACGTCGAGCTCCACCGGGGCTCGTCCGGTCCCCCCGCACTCCACCTCCCCCATGATCGAGATCAAGAATCTCAGCAAGCGCTTCGGCTCGTTCGTCGCCGTCGATGACGTGTCGTTCCAGGTCGGGCGCGGCGAAGTGCTCGGCTTCCTCGGCCCGAACGGCGCCGGCAAGTCGACGACGATGAAGATGGCGACCGGCTTCCTCGCGCCGTCGTCGGGTGAGGTCCGCATCTGCGGCCTCGACATGCTCGGCGACCCGATGCGCGCGAAGGAGAAGATCGGGTACGTGCCCGAGGGCGCGCCGGCGTACCCGGACATGACGCCGCAGGAGTTCCTCGAGTTCGTCGGATCTGTGCGCGGGCTCGCCGGCGATGCGAAGCGCGCGCGCGTCGAGGAGGTGATGAAGCTCGTACACCTCGAGAGCCACCGACACCGGCCGATCGAGAAGCTGTCGAAGGGCTTCAAGCGCCGCGTCGGGCTCGCGCAGGCGATCCTGCACGACCCCGAGGTGCTGATCATGGACGAGCCCACCGACGGCCTCGATCCGAATCAGAAGCACGAGGTGCGCAAGCTGATCAAGTCGATGGCGCCGAACAAGGCGATCGTGCTGTCGACGCACATCCTCGAAGAGGTCAAGGCGGTCTGCACGCGCGTGATCATCGTCAACCGCGGCAAGATCGTGTTCGACGGAACGCCGGCCGACTTCGAGGCGCGCGCGCCGCGCGGGACGAGCGAGCCCGCGATGGACGTCGTGTTCCGCTCGCTCACCACCAGCGACGCCGCGAAGGCCTGATCCAGCCGGACCGATCCAGCCGAGTCGAGCCCGACCGAGCCGATTTCGAAGCGTCGATCGCGACGCGTTGATCCAGACGGGTTGATCCGAACGAGTTGATCCAGAAACACAGCTGATCCATGCGCAACGTCACCGCCATCCTCAGACGCGAGCTCGCCGGCTACTTCTTCACGCCGGTCGCGTACGTGTTCCTCGTGATCTTCCTGTGGCTCGCCGGGTGGTTCACGCTGTTCCTGGGGCAGCTGTACGAGCGCCGGCAGGCCGACCTCGAGCCGTTCTTCACGTTCGTGCCGTGGCTGTACCTGTTCCTGCTGCCGGCGATCGCGATGCGGCTGTGGTCCGAGGAACGCCGCAACGGCACGATCGAGCTGTTGATGACGCTGCCGGTCAGCATCGGCCAGGCCGTCACCGGCAAGTTCCTCGCGGCATGGCTGTTCGCCGGCTGCGCGCTCGTGCTGACGCTGCCGCTCGTGATCACCGTCAACTATCTCGGCGATCCCGACAACGGCGTGATCCTCGCGGGCTACCTCGGCGCGTTCCTGATGGCCGGCGGCTACCTCGCGATCGGCGCGTGCATCTCGTCGGTGACGAAGAACCAGGTGATCGCGTTCGTGCTCGCGGTCGTCGCGTGCCTGTTGCTGATGCTCGCCGGATTCAAGCCGGTGATGGACCTCGTGCCGGAGCGCTGGGCGATCGTGACCGAGGCGCTGGCCGCGATCGGACTGCTCACGCACTTCGAATCGATCAGCAAGGGCGTCGTCGACCTGCGCGACGTCCTGTACTTCCTGACCCTGATCGCGTTCTGCCTGTTCGCGAACGCCGTGATCCTCGAGCAGAAGAAGGCGGACTGAGGCCTTCGCGCCCAGCTTCACGCATCCCCCATGAGCAAGACAGCCCTCACCATCGGCGGACTCGCACTCGGCGCCGTGCTCTTCGGCGCGTTCAACGTGTTCGCGAACTCCGCGCTGCGCACCGCGCGCTTCGACCTGACCGACGAGAAGTTCTACACGCTCTCGCAGGGCTCGAAGAACATCGTCTCGGACATCTCCGAGCCGATCCACCTGTACCTGTACTTCTCGAAGTCGCAGACCGCGGGCTCGACGAACCTGCAGACGTACGCGCAGCGCGTGCGCGAGCTGCTCGACGAGTACGTGCTCGCGGCGCAGGGCAAGCTCGTGCTGAAGCAGATCGACCCCGAGCCGTTCTCCGAGGAGCAGGACCGCGCGCAGGCGGCCGGGCTCGCGGCGATCCCGGTCAGTCGCTCCGACAGCGCGTACTTCGGCCTCGTCGGCACGAACTCGACGGGCGACCAGGAGGTGATCACGTACCTGAACCCGGAGAACGAGCGCACGCTCGAGTACGACGTCACGCGGCTCGTCCACACGCTCGCGAACCCGCAGAAGCAGGTCATCGGGCTGGTCAGCTCGCTGCCGCTCGACGGGAGCGGCGGCGGCGGCTTCATGGCGCAACGCGAGGAGGCGTGGCCGATCGTCACGCAGCTGCGGCAGCTGTACGAGGTCCGCGCGCTCGATCTGTCGTCGGGCGACATCGCCCCGGACGTCGGAGCGCTGCTGGTCGTGCACCCGAAGGAGCTGACCGACAACGCGCTCTACGCGATCGACCAGTTCGTGATGTCGGGCAAGCACGCGCTCGTGTTCGTCGATCCGCACTGCGAGGTCGATCCGAGCGGCCAGGACCCGAGCAATCCGTTCGCGGGCATGCAGGCGGACAAGGGCTCGAACCTGCGCAAGCTGTTCGACGCGTGGGGTGTCGAGCTCGTCGACGGCAAGGTTGCCGGCGACATGGACAACCTGCTGCAGGTGAGCGACCCGCGCGGCAAGGTCGTGCCGAACGTCACGTGGTTCAGCTTGCACGCGGAGGCGCTCAACCAGGACGATCCGGTCGTCAACGGCCTCGAGAACCTGATCTTCGCGACCGCGGGCATCTTGCGGCAGAAGGAGGGCGCGACGACGAAGTTCGAGCCGCTCGTGCAGACCAGCGAGCGCAGCGCGCCGGTCGACAAGGCGAAGATCTCGTTCTACCCGGAGTACGAGCAGTTGCTCGCGCAGTTCAATCCCGAGGGCAAGCGCCTGACGGTCGCCGCGCGCATCAGCGGACCTGCGAAGAGCGCGTTCAGCGCGCGCCCCGCGGACGTGCCGCCCGAGGGCGAACCGCCGCCGGCGCCCGAGTCGCATCCGGCGCACATCGCCGAGGCGCAGCAGCCGCTCAACCTGATCGTGTTCGGCGACGTCGACCTCGTGCACGAGCGGTTCTGGTACCAAGCGCAGCGCTTGGGCGGCATGGTGCTGAACTACCGCAAGCTGTCGGACAACGGCGACCTCACGTTCAACGCGATGGACAACCTCGCCGGCAGCAACGACCTGATCAGCGTGCGCGCGCGCGGCGTGCTCGCGCGGCCGTTCACGGAGGTCGAGAAGTTGCGCACGGCCGCCGAGCAGCGCTTCCTGCAGAAGCAGGAGAGCATCGAAGCGGAGATCCGCGAGACGCAGAACAAGATCACCGAGCTGCAGAAGGTGCGCGGCGACCAGGCGAACCTGCTGCTGTCGCCCGAGCAGGAGTCGGAGGTCCAGCGGCTCGAGGAGAAGCTCTTCGCCGGCCGCAAGGAGCTGCGCGCGGTCCAGCGCGAGCTCGACAAGGACATCGAGAGCCTGGGCACGCGCATCAAGCTCTACAACATGTCGCTGATCCCGCTCGCACTCGCGGGTTTCGCGCTGTTCTATCTGCTGCGACGCCACGACCGGACGTCGAGTTGAACGCGCCCGGCAGCC
>SCVU01000401.1 GCA_004296785.1 Planctomycetota bacterium | reverse complement strand
CAACCAGACGAGAAGTTCGGTTCGTCCGTCGCGTTCGACGGCGACGCGCTGATCGTCGGCGCGCCTGGCTTCGACTTCGGCGCGTTCACGCAGGCGGGCCGCGCGTTCGCGTTCCGCCGCACGCCGTCGGGTTGGATCGAGGAAGCGGCGCTGCTCGATCCGACCCCGGGCGCGAGCGGGGCCTGCGGTCGCAGCGTCGCGGTGGAAGGCGACGTCGCGGTCGTCGGCGCGCCGATGGTCGCGACGGGTGAAGCGCACGTGTATCGCCGCGGACCCGGTGGATGGGCGTTCGAGCAGACGCTGCTCGCGAGCGGCGGCAAGAACGGCGACGAGTTCGGCTCGAGCGTCGCGATCGACGCGGGACGCATCCTCGTCGGCGCGACTCGTCACAAGCTCTCGCAGGTCGAGGTCGGCGCGGCGTACGTGTTCGAGCGCGTCGGCGGCGTCTGGCAGCAGCAGGCGAAGCTCGTGCCGCCGAACCTCACGACGCCGAACACGCTGCTCTACGCGAGCTCCGAGTTCGGCACGTCCGTCGCGCTGGAAGGCACGCGCGCGCTGATCAGCGCGCAGCTGTGCAGCTTCGTGTTCGATGAAACCGCGCCCGGGCAGTGGAGCGAGTCCACGCGCCTGCGCGATCTCGGTGGGTTGTCGCACGGCGATCTCAGCGGCAAGACGGTCGCGCTCGACGGAGCGCACGCGCTGATCGGCGACCCGACCGATCACGATCTCGGCGGAACGCTCTCCCCGGGCACGCCGACCGGCGCCGCGGTCGTCTGGTCGCTCGACGGAGCGCAGTGTCCGACGCTGCGCGCGTGGTCGCGCGGCGCGCCGACGTCGACCGGCGCGACGCAGGACTTCGGGATCAGCGCGCCCGCGGCCTCCGCGACGTCGTGGCACTTGATGCTCGGATCGCTCAGCGGCACGAGCCCGGGCGTCGACCTCGGCGGCGGCATCCTCGTCCCGCTCGTGCCCGACGTGTACACGCTGGCGCTGCTGCAGAGCCCGCAGGCCGGGCCGCTGAAGCACGGCTTCGCGCCGCTCGACTCGGCGCGGCGCGGCTACGCGAAGATCGTCGTCCCCGGAGCGGTGCTCGCATCGCTGAAGGGCGTCAGCGCGTGGCACTGCGCGCTCGTGCTCGATCTCGCGGTCGGCACGGCGGTGCAGGTCAGCGCGCCGGTCGAGCTGCGGCTGTACTGAGGCGCGGCTGCATCAGCGCCGGATCCGCACTTCGAGCGCTGCCGCGTCGAGCGCGACGCGGCGCCGCTCGATGCACTTCGCGCCCGCGTACAGGCGCACCTCGACCTCGCCCGTCGGGCACGCGAACACCTGCGAGGCCGGTCCGTCGACGAACGCGTACGCGCGGCACACGCCGTCGGCCGCGACCACGACGCGGCCCGGATCGATCGCGCCCTCGAGCGTCACGCGCAGCTCCGCCAGGCGCGCCGTCGGTTCGAGCTCGACCTCGAGCCCGTCGACGACGACGCCGTTCGTCACCTGCACGACGCGCGACGCGCCACTGCGCCCATCCGCCGTGAACGCGGAGACGACGCACGCGCCGTCGGGCACGCCGCTGTAGCCGAAGCCGCCGCTGCCGTCGCTCGAGCCGAGCTGCTCGCCATCCGCCGCGCCGACCATCGTCAGCAGCGTCTCCGCACGCACGCCTTCGCGCGTCGCCGGATCGATCACGCGTCCGCTGACGCGCGCGCCGGCGCGCAGGCGCAACACGATCGGCGGATCGCTCGCGCGGACGGTCAGCGGTTCGATCGGCGCCCAGCCGGCGGCGAACGTCTCGACTCGATACGCGTCGCTCGTCAGCGGGCCGAGCGCGAACGAACCATCGGGCTCGAGATCGCCGGTCACCCCGCCGCCGATGCCGATGCCCTGCGCGACGAGGATCACGCTGCGCCGGCGCTGCGCGCCGCCGCTGTGCGCGTCGAGTTCCTCGAACTCGACGCGGCCGCGGATGTACGCGCCGCGCGGCGCGACGAGCTCGTGCTCGCGGCGTTCCTCGGCCGCGCCGAGCTCGACGAGTTCGGCGAGCGGCGCCGCGGCCTCGGGATCCGGCGGATCCCACGGCGCGCGCGTCGGCGCGAGCCCGATCCACCAGCGGCCGGGCGGCACGTGTTCGAAGCGCGCGACGCCGTGCTCATCGGTTCGCGCGGTCTCGCGAAACGCCGGAGTGCCGTTCGACAACAGGAGCGCGCGCGTGTCGCCGGGCAGTGCGTCGACGCGCCGGTTCAGGAAGCCGAGCTCGCGGCCGACGTACGGCGCGCCGCGTTCGTCGACCGCGCGCACGACGAGCGCGGGCCCGGGGCCGAGCAGCTCGATCGCAACGTCGCGGGTCTCGCCCGGCGCGAGCACGAGTACCTCGTCGTGCACGTGCACGTCGCGGCCTGCTTCGACGACGCTCAGCGAGAGCGGGGCATGCGCGGGCAACGCCGCGAGGTCGGAGGATTCGCCTGCGCGAACCGAGGCGCTCCAACTCATCTCGCTCTCGGCGTGTACGAACTCCGCGCGCTGAGCGGTTGCGATGAGCTGGGACGTCGCCGTCGTCGCCACCAACCGGAGTCCAACGCCGAGCGACGCGCGGCGATCGGTGAGTTGGATGCGCAACGTGGAAGCGGCTTCGACCGGGATCACCAGCAGATCAGCACCTTCGACGCAGCGGAACACGAGCGGAGATCGGCCCTCCGCGAGGAGTACGAACCGGTTCCACTCATGATCCGGAAGGTTCGGTTGCTCGTACGTGCCGTCGAGACGCAACTGCGCGACGGATGGGCCGACACTCGCGACTGAACCATCGGAGTCGAGCGCGTGGACCTTGCCGCTCGCGACTGGCTGCCCGTCCTCCGCGCGAACGAAGCGGATCGCGCGCAGCGGCGGCTGTTGCGACACGAGCGTCGCCGACGCCGGCGCGGGCGTGGCGGTCTCGACTTCGACCGGCACTGGAGCGGCGCGCGTGTCGGTTGCGCTCGGATGCTCGAGCAGCGCATCGCGCGTCGGAGTCCGCTGCGCGTCTGCGACTGCCGGAACGAGAGGCTCCCCGGCGCTCGCACGTGCCCCGCAACCACGCCACAGCACGATGACGCCGAGCACGAGCGCGCTGCCCGCGAGGGCGCCGAGGACGACGATCGAAACCGCGGACCGCGGACGCTTGCTCTCGCTCATCGGTGCTTGGCGCGCTCCCGCGCCGCTCTACCGCACGTCGCGGCGCCGGCAACGCAGTTCTTCCGAGCTAGACTCTGCGCCCCCATGGGCCACCACTACCTGATCCTCGGCGCCGGACGTCAAGGCGTCGCTGCTGCCTACGACTTCGCGATGCGCGGCGACGCCGAGCTCGTGCGCCTTGCCGACAGCGACGAGAAGGTCGCCGAGCGCGCGGCGAAGCGACTGAAGAAGCTCGCGAAGGGCTCGCACTGCGAGTTCGAGCCCGTGCGCTGCAACGTCGAGAAGAAGAAGCACGTGCGCGCCGCGCTGAAGGGCTGCGCGGTCGCGCTGTCGGCCGCGCCGTACCGCTACAACGCGCAACTCGCCGAGTGGGCGATCGAGTCGAAGTGCTCGTTCCTCGACCTCGGCGGCAATACCGACGTCGTGCGCGCCGAGCTCGCGCTGCACAAGCAGGCCAAGAAGGCCGGCGTGTCGATCGTGCCCGACTGCGGTCTCGCCCCCGGACTCGGCAATCACCTCGCGGCGCACGGCGTCGCGTCGATGGACGCGCCGCGCGAAGTGCACGTGCGCTGCGGCGGACTGCCCGAGCGGCCGGTCGGTCCGCTCGCGTACAAGCTCGTGTTCAACTTCTACGGGCTGTGGAACGAGTACCGCGGTGAGGGTGAGTTCCTGCGCGGCGGGCGCAAGACGAACGTGCCGACGCTGAGCGAGCTCGAGGCGTTCGATTCGCCGCAGCTCGGCAAGCTCGAGGCCTGCGTGACGAGCGGCGGCACGAGCACGTGCCCCGACACGTGGAAGGGCGTGCTCGACACGTTCGACTACAAGACGCTGCGCTATCCCGGTCACTGGGAGAAGATCCGCACGCTGTTCGAGCTCGGGTTCATGGACGAGCGCATCGAGACGCGCGACGGGAAGGAGCTCGCGCCGGTGAAGATCACGCAGCGCTTGTTCGAGCAGCGCCTCGACTTCCCCGACGTGCGCGACGTCGTCGTGCTGCGCGTGACTGTCTCGGGCACGCACGCGGGCCGGCCGCGCACGCTCGTCTACGACCTCTTCGATCGCCACGACGAAGCGACCGGATTCACGGCGATGGAGCGCACGACCGCGTTCCCCGCCGCGCTCGTCGGTCACTTCCAGGCGCGCGGGCTGATCGCGCCCGGCGCGCGGCCGCTCGAGCTCAGCGTGCCGGCGCAGCAGTACGTCGACGAGCTCGCGCGGCACGACATCAAGATCGAGCGGCGCTCGCAGTAGCCTCGCGCTTCGTGTCCGGCGCGTGGGCGACGAGCGGGATCGACGAAGAGCTCGAAGAGCGGCCCCGGGGTGGCCGAATTCGCTATTCGCGAATAGGATAAATCCATGCATCTCAAGCCCTTAGATCTGCTCGTGGCGATCCAGCTCGCCATCGCCGAGCAGCCGCCGTCCGGGTACGAGGAACTCGGCAAGGCCGTGGGTCTGAGCGCGTCCGAAGCACACAAGGCGGTGCGACGCGGCGTCGCCGCGGGGCTGCTCCGCATCGGCGCGAACCGCGCGGACAAGCCGAGCGCGAACACCCAAACGCTGCTCTCGTTTCTCAAACACGGGGCCCCGCATGCGTTCTTCGCGACACCCGGTCGGGTCGTGCGCGGCGTCCCCACCGCCCACAGCGCCGCGCCGTTGAATCAGCTCGTGCAATCCGACGGCGACCTTCCGTTCGTCTGGCCGGCGCCCGAAGGCACGACGCGCGGTCGCGCCATCGAGCCGCTGTATCGCACGGTGCCGAGTCTCGTCGCGACCAATCCGAAACTCTGCGAAGCCCTGGCGCTCGTCGATGCGCTTCGCTGCGGCCGCGCGCGTGAACGCGACCTCGCATATCAGGAGCTCGAGAAGCGGCTCCACGATGCCGAACCGGATTGACCCCAATTCCGCGCGCCTGGAGCTCGCGGCGAGCGTGCTCGGTGAGGTGCTCGACGAACTCACGCTCGTCGGCGGCTGCGCGGCAGGCCTTCTGATCACCGACCCTGCGGCGGACCGACCTCGCGTGACGTATGACGTCGACTTCGTGATCGAAGCTACGAGCTACACCGAGTCGAAGCGGCTCGATCCGGCGATGCAGCGAGCAGGATTCGCGCCGGACAGCACGCCGGGCGCTCCGCTGTGCCGCTGGCGATCCGCCGATTTGGTTGTCGACTTGATGCCGACCGACAGTCGGGTTCTCGGTTTCTCGAATCGTTGGTATCGATCCACCGTGCGACATCGGCTGCCCCATCGACTGCCGTCAGGCCGCGTGCTCCATCACACCGACGCATCGCACTTCTTCGCGACGAAGCTCGAAGCGTTCTTCGACCGCGGAAGCGGGGACGCCTGCGCAAGTCACGATCTCGAGGACGTCGTGCGTGTGATCGACGGACGATCGAGTTCCGAGGAAGACGTTCGCCAGTCACCGACGGATGTCCGCCGCTACGTCGCGGAGTCGATCGCTCGAATCCTGGGTACGCCGTACTTCCTCGAGGGGCTACCCAGCTACTTCGAGCATCCGATCGA
>SCVU01000400.1 GCA_004296785.1 Planctomycetota bacterium | reverse complement strand
TCGCTCGCGCTGAGCCTCACGGCGCTCGTGTCCGTCGTCGCGGCGATCGACTAGGGAACGCACACGTGTGGTTCGGCCACGTCGTCATCGTCGCCGCTTCGCTGGTGTTCGTTGCGACTGGCGCCAGCGGGTGTGCGGCTCCACGATCAGCGCCGAGTCCCGCGCTCAAGCACTTCGAGCTGCGCATGGGCGCGAAAGACGCGGCGGAGCCGCGCTGGGATCTGTCGCGCGACGGCTGGTACACGGTCCGCTACGAGAACGGTCAGATCCTCGCGGAGGGTGAGCTCCGACAGGCACTGCCGGTCGGGCGGTGGCGCTACTTCCTCGCGGACGGGAGCAAGTTCGCAGAGGGGAGTTATGCGCCCGCTGGCTGCTGTACGGGTGAATGGATCCTTTACGACAAGAGGGGGCAGCCCGATCGCCACACGCGCTCTGGCATGCAGTGCGACGGCTACACCTTGGTTCAGGGACCCGCTGGAATTCTCCGCTTCACTTATCGCGACGTGCAGGACGCCCATCGCTCAGACGTTCAACAGTTGATGCGCCCGCTGAACGGAAGGCTGTGGGACGGCACCGGCACCTACGATTCCGAGCGCGGTCGCATCGACGGCGCAAAGTGACCGCGACTCAGACGTTCCGCCGCAACAGCGCGAAGCCCTCGCGCACCTGCGCAGTGAGCTCGTACCAGCTCCGCGTGCCCGTCACGCGCCGCCACAGGTATCCGGGCCGCAGGTAGAAGCGCCGCACCATCCGCTTCTTCAGCGCGAGCATCTTCGTGCGATCGAGCGTGCTCGTCGGCAGGAACGCGTCGGCTCCGCCCTGGTCCATCACGAGATCGTCGCGCTCCGCGAGCCCGAGCTCGAGCGCCCGCTCGCGGAACGGCGTGCCGAAGCGCGGCACCGCCATGTTCAGGCTCATGAAGTCCATGTCGAGCTCGACCGCCATGTCGAGCGTCCGCTGCAGCGACGATTCCGATTCCTCGGGCAGGCCGATGATGAACGTGCCGACCGTGCGGATCCCGTGGCGACGCGCGCGTCGGAACGCGTCCTTCACGATCCACGCCTTGTAGCCCTTGCGATACGCCTCGAGCAGCGCGTCGTCGGCGCTCTCGACTCCCATGATCAGCGTGTGGCAGCCGGCGGCCTTCATCGCGCCGAGCAAGTCGTCGTCGGCGAGATCGGGCCGCGTGTACGCGGTCCACGAGACGTCTCCGCGCTTCGCGAGCGCCGCGCACAGCTCGAGTGCGCGCGGGCCGACGATGCCGAAGGTCTGGTCCATGAAGAACAGCTCGCGCACGCCGCGCGCGCGCAGGTGATCGATCTCCTCGAGCACGTCCTCGACCGGGCGGTAGCGGAAGCCGAGCGTGCCGATCACGCAGAACGTGCACGGGTACGGGCAGCCGTAGTCGGTGAGGACGGTTGCGAACGGCGCCGAGCGCGCGAACGAGAAGTGGTAGCCGCGCTGGGGGAAGAGCTCGTGCCGCGGCCGCGGCACGCGGAAGATCTTCTCGCCGCGGCGGCCCTTCTGGCGCAGCGGCGCGCCGTGCGCGTCGCGCACGCTCATGTCCTCGATCGAGTCGCGCTCACCGGCGAGGTAGTGCAGCACGTCGCGGTTGGCGAACACGTGCAGCACGGCCTCGATCCACGGCTCCTCGGCCATCCGCTGCTCGGCGCGCTCGTGCAGCACGTCGCCGATCGCGATCACGCGCCGGCCGCGCGCGTGCTCGGCGGCGAGGAACACGCGGTCCTCGTTCCACGAGACGGAGCCGACGAGCGACACGATCACCGCGGGCGCGAAGCGCTCGATGCGCGCGCGCGCGGCCGCCGTGTCGAGCCGCTCGGCCATGCAGTCGATGACTTCGACGTCGTGCTCGGACGCGAGCGTGCCCGAGAGCGTCACGAGGTCGACCGGGTGGAACAGGTAGTTCGACTTCGTCGTCTTCGAGCAGAAGTAGTCGCGGATGTAGGTGCGACCGCCCGGCGGATTGAGCAGCAGGACCTTCATCGGCTCGCGGTCTCGCGCCAGGTCTCGTGGCGCGGGATGTCGACCATCCGCAGGTCCTCGCGGCGCATCAGCGCGATCGCCTCGTCGCGCACGGTCTCGGTGTCGATCGCGAGCAGGCACTCCGGCCGGCCGCGGAAGCACGACACGACCTTGTTCTCGTGCACGTTGATGCATGGCGAGCACGCGGGCGGCCGGTACAGCGCCTTCGCGCGCGGGCCGAGCGGTCCGTACATCACTGGCGTTTCCGGGCCGAACAGGCCGAGCGTCGGCGCACCGCTCGCGGCGGACAGGTGCATCGGGCCGCTGTCGTTGCTGACGCAGACCGCGGCGCGCGCGAAGAGCGCGTGCAGGGCGCCGATGCCGAGCTCGCCCGCGAGATTGACGAGCGAGTGCGCGGGGAGCTCGCCGGCGAGCGCGGCGACTTCCGCGGTCCACGGGCGCTCGCTCTTCGAGCCGATCAGCGCGACGCGCGCGCCCTGCTCGCGCACGAGCGAGCGCGCGAGCTCGGCGAAGTGGCCCTGCGGCCAGCGGCGCTCGAGCGAGAGCTCGCCGGCGTTCGGG
>SCVU01000399.1 GCA_004296785.1 Planctomycetota bacterium | reverse complement strand
GCTCTTCCGATCTTGCGTGCTCATGGACGCGAGACCCGTCGGCTCACGTGAGTGTCGCGCTTGAGTGCTGCGGAGCGATCCATTCCGCGGACGACGCGCGACCCAAAAATGCGAATCGCCGAGCCGCTCCCGCGGGCTCGCCGGCGCGCCGCCAGCGCTGCCGGCGCTGGCTCCGCGCGGCACCGGATTGGAGACCGGCGCCTCGTCCATGACTAAGATGCCCGGCTCCGCCGCTCGCCGGCGGGTCCCCGACGCGCCCGCATGGCGAAGAAGATCCAACGCAGCATGGCTCCGCGCGGGGCCGAGAGTTCCCCCGAGTCGCCTGGAGCCGGCAGCGCCGCGGTTCCCACGGGTCCGACCGGCGTCGCCAAGCGCGGCCGCCGCGGCCGGCGCGTGTCGTCCGCCGCGGTGACCGAGTTCACCGTGCAGCTCTCGACGCTCTCCTCTGCCGGGATCCCGATCGTCCGCGCGCTGACGATCCTCGAAGGCCAGACGCGCAGCGGCCCGTTCAAGGCCGTGCTGCAGGAGCTCGTCGAGGACGTGTCGAGCGGCACGCCGCTGTCGGAGGCGATGGCGAAGCACGAGCGCTGCTTCGATCCGCTGTACTCGTCGATGGTCAAGGCCGGCGAAGCCGGCGGCGTGCTCGACAAGGTGCTCGAGCGCCTGGCGATCTTCCGCGAGAAGGCCGCCGGCATCCGCGCGAAGATCGCGTCCGCCACGATCTACCCGAGCGTGATCGTCGTCGTCGCGGTCGTCGTCGTGTCGGTCGTGATCGTCTGGATCATCCCGAAGTTCGAGGAGATCTTCGAGTCGTTCAAGGTCGACATGCCGGGGCCGACGCTGCTGTTGCTCGGCATCAGCCGCGCGGCGGTCGGCTACTGGTACCTCGTGTTCGGCATCCCCGCGGCGCTGGTCGTGCTGCATCTGGCGCTGATGGCGAAGGGCGGGCCGTACAAGAAGCGCGTGCACGGGTTGGTGCTGCGCATCCCGATCGTCGGGCCGCTGGTCGCGAAGGCGCTGATCGCCGCGTTCACGCGCACGTTCGGCACGCTGATCCAGGCCGGCGTCCCGCACCTCGACGCGCTGTCGATCGTGCGCGACACGACGCGCAACGAGGTGCTGTGGGCCGACGTCGAGCACATCCGCCGCACCGTGCGCGAGGGCGAGGGCATCGCGCGGCCGATGCAGGACTCGCGCGTGTTCGACGACCTCGTGACGAACATGGTCGAGGTCGGCGAGCAGACCGGGGAGCTCGACCGCATGCTGCTCAAGGTCGCCGACGCGTACGAGGCCCAGGTCGACCGCCGCATCGACGCGCTGTTCAAGCTGCTCGAGCCGGCGCTGCTGATCGTGATGGCCGTTTTCGTCGGCTTCATCGTCGTCTCGCTGTTCCTGCCGCTGATGCGCATCATGAACACGTTGGGCCAGGCGGCCTGACGCGAAACGACGGACGGACCGCTCAAGCTGTCGGACGACCCAGCCATGCACGGCGCGCACGACGGAGCGAAGCGATGAGGCTCTCGCTCCGCGCGCGCCTGTTCGTGCTGGTGCTGGCGATCAACGTCGGCGTGTTCGCGGTCGGCGGCGCGTTCCTGCTGCAGCGCATCGACGAGCGCACGCGCGAATCGACGGATCGGTTCGCCGACGGCGTCGTGTTCACGGTCAGCTCGATGATCCGGCCGGGCGAGGAGCTGAATGCCGCACGCATCCTGTCGTGGCCGTCGTGGAACGCGATCGACGACGCGCTGCTCGTGTCGAACCAGCTCGAGCTCTTGCCCAGCGGCCGCGTGCTGCCGCGCGGCGTCGCGCTCAATCCGGTCGGCACGAGCCGCCGCGATCCGACCTTCGACGGCGCGGTCGTGCTCGGCGCGATCGCGGCCGCGATCAAGAGCGGCGCGCCGGTCGAGGGCGTCGCGCACGGCCGCGCGGTGCCGATCCGCGTCGCCGGCGTGCCCGGCGCGCTCGATGCGTGGGGCGGCTGCTGGTACCGCGTGCGGCGCGAGAGCGCGCTCGGAACGATCGCGCGCGATCTGCTGCCGTGGTTCGTGATCTCGACGCTGCTGCTCGTCAGCGCGACGTTCCTGATGCTGCGCGGGCTCGTGCTCGAGCCGGTCGAGGCGCTGGCCGAGGCGGCGCGCCGCGTGCGCGCGGGCGATCTGTCGGCGCGCGTCGGTGAGGGGCGCGGCGGACACGAGCTGCGCGAGCTGTCGCGCTCGTTCGACGCGATGGTCGCGCGCGTCGAGGGGCAGCAGCGCGAGCTCGACGCCGAAGTCGCGCGGCAGACCGCGCAGGCGCGCGCGGCCGAGGCCGCGGCGCTGCTGCAGCGGCGCCTCGCGTCGATGGGGGAGCTCGCCGCCGGCATCGCGCACGAGATCAACAACCCGCTCGGCGGACTGATCAACGCGACCGAGACGCTGCGGCGCGCCGACCTGCCCGCGGCGAAGCGCGCGCAGTACCTCGATCTCGTGCAGGACGGGCTCGAGCGCATCCGGCTGACGGTGAGCCAGCTCCTGCGCTTCACGCCGCGCGACGCGACGCCGAGCGCGCTGCTCGTGTCCGACGTCGCGCGCGATGCGCTCGCGCTGGTGCGGCACCGCGCCGAGCGCGCGGGCGTCGAGCTCGAGCTCGTCGTCGCGCCGCACGAGCCGGCGATCGACGGGCTGCGCAACGAGCTCGGCCAGGCGCTCTTGAACCTGCTCGCGAACGCGCTCGACGCGCTCGAGGCGGCGCCGGGGACCGCACAGCCGCGCGTCAGCATCGCGATCGCGCCGCGCGCGGCCGAGCTCGTCGTCGCGGTGCAGGACAACGGGCCGGGCATGAGCGCCGAGCTCCTGCCGAAGGCGGCCGATCTGTTCTTCACGACCAAGGAAGTCGGCAAGGGCACCAGATCGGAAGAGC
>SCVU01000398.1 GCA_004296785.1 Planctomycetota bacterium | reverse complement strand
GCGCGCGCCGCGCTCGCCGGCATCGCCGCGCTCGGCGCGAGCGCGCTGGGGCAGGACAAGCGCGCCGCGCGCGCGATCCCGAAGGCGAAGGCGCGGGCGCGCGTCGCCGCGGATGCGCCGCTGAAGATCGGCCTGATCGGTCCCGGCGGCATGGGCAGCGGCCACATCGGCGGGTTCCTCGACGCGCGCGCGAAGAACCGCGAGAAGCTCGACGTCGTCGCGATCGCCGACGTGTGCAAGCCGCGCGTCGACAGCGCCGTCGAGACGTGCAAGCGCGACCAGCCGGGCGTCGAGGTCACCGGCTACCGCGATTGGCGCGCACTCATCGCGCGGTCCGATCTGCACGGCGTGCTGATCGCGACGCCCGAGCACTGGCACGTGCCGATGGCCGTCGCGGCGATCGAAGCCGGGCTCGACGTGTACGTCGAGAAGCCGCTGTGCATCCGGCACGAGGACGCGCTGTTCCTGTCCGACGCCGTGGCCGCGAACGACCGCATCGTGCAGGTCGGCACGCAGTACATGATGTACCCGAAGTACGAGCACGCGCGCCGCCTGATCGCCGAGGGCGCGATCGGCCACGCGACGCTGTCGCAGACCTCGTACTGCCGCAACAGCAAGGACGGCGAGTGGCTGTACTCGATCGATCCGGCGATCCAGCCGGGCGAGCTGCTCGACTGGAAGGAGTGGTGCGGCGAGAACGGCGAGGCGCCGTGGGATCCGAACGTGTACTTCCGCTGGCGCCGCTTCCGCCGCTGGTCGACCGGCATCGTCGGCGACCTGCTGCCGCACCAGATGACGCCGCTCTTGTACGCGCTGGACGTCGGTTGGCCGGTGCGCGTCGACGCGATCGGCGGGCACTACGCGGACAAGGCGATGGAGAACCACGACCACGTCGTGCTGTCGATCCAGTTCGAGAAGGAGCACACGATGCTCGTCGTCGGCTCGACGTGCAACGAGAACGGGCTCGAGCAGCTGATCCGCGGCCACCACGCGAACCTGCTGCTCGGCGGCAACAACTGCGTGCTGAAGCCCGAGCGCGTGTACTCCGAGGAAGTCGACGAGCAGGACATCGCGTGCGAGGGCATGGATCCGCAGGACATGCTGCGCCTGGACTGGATGCGCTCGATCCGCACGCGCGAGCCGAACCGCTCGCCCGTGGCGCTGGCCGCGCACGCGATGGTGATCATCGACCTCGCGACGCGTTCGCTGTGGGACGGCCGCGCGTGGACGTTCGATCCGAAGACGCGCACCGCGCGCCCGGCGTAGAACGGTGAACGCGGTCGCGGTCGAGCGCCACCGCGCGGCGTGCGCGGCGATGGCGACGCGCTTCGAGCTCGTGCTCGAGGGCGGGCCGCGCGCCGCGCTCGTGAGCGCCGCCGAGGCCGCGATCGAGGCGATCGAAGCGTGCGCGGCGCGCTGGACGCGCTTCGAACGCGGCGGACTGCCCGCGCGGATCGCGCGCACGGCGCCGCCACAGATGCTGCAGCTCGATGCCGACGACATGGAGCTCCTCGCGCTCGCGCTCGACGCGCACGCGGCGACCGCCGGCGCGTTCGATCCGTCGCTCGGCCGCGGGTTCGACGTCGAGCTCGGCGCGTACGCGCGCACGCTCGCTGTGCGCCGCGCCGGCGTGTCGCTCGACTTCGGCGGCATCGCGAAGGGCCACGCGCTCGAGCTCGCGGCACGCGTGCTGCGCGAGCACGGCGTCGAGTCGGCGTTCCTGCACGGCGGCACCTCGAGCGCGCTCGCCTTCGGCCCGCGCGCGTGGCGCGTGCAGGTCGGTGCCGGCGGCCCGTACATCGAGCTGCAGCGCCGCGCGCTGTCCGTGTCGGCCCAGCGCGGCCGCGCGCACGTCTTGGATCCGCGCTCGGCGGCCGCCGTCGCGCACGAGGCGACCGCCGTCGCGCTGCACGCGGACGCGCGCGTCGCCGAGGCCTGGTCGACCGCGCTGCTCGTCGCCGGGCCGTCGCTCGCCGAGCGCGCGCTGCCCGCCGCACTCGAACTCCACTGGTTGCCGGCCCCGATCCCCGCATGAATCCCACCGCTCGCCGCGAGTTCCTCGTCGCCTCCGCCGCCACTGTCGGCGCTTTCGCGCTGTCGTCCGAGCTCGATCCGCTGGCCGCGCTGCCGCGCCGCGCGGCACCGCTCGAGGTCGGGCTGGTCGGCTGCGGCCGCCAGGGCCGCGCGATCCTGGCCGAGCTTTCGAAGATGAAGGACGTCGCGGTCGTCGCGCTGGCCGACCCGATCGAGTCGCGCGCGCAGGCCGCCGCGCGCCGCGCGGCCGGAGCGCGCACGTACAAGGGCCACGCCGAGCTGCTCGCCGGCGAGAAGTCGCTCGCCGCGGTCTTCGTCGCGACGCCGACGCACCTGCACCGCGCGCCCGCGGTCGACGCGCTCGCCGCGGGCAAGCACGTGTGGTGCGAGAGCCCGCTCGCGTCGACCGCGGACGACGCGCGCGCGATCGCGGCGGCGGCGCGCGCCGCGAGCGTGGTCGGCGCGGTCGGGATGCAGGGCCGCTCGAATCCGATCTACTCACTCGCGCGCTCGTTCCACAAGGCCGGAGCGCTGCGCGAGCTCGCGAGCCTGCGCGCGCAGGCGCACAAGAAGACGTCGTGGCGTTTCCAGCCCGCGCAGGGCGAGAGCGACGCGGCCGCGAACTGGCGCCTCGATCCGGCGGTTTCGCTCGGCCTCGAGGGCGAGTGGTTCTGCCAGCAGGCCGACGTCTACCACTGGTACCTGAACGAGTACCCGACGCGCGTGCGCGGCGCGGGCAGCGTGCGCCTGCACAAGGACGGGCGGACGATCGCCGACAGCGTCGCGCTCGAGCTCGAGTTCGCGTCGGGACTGCACCTTGCGTGGTCGGGCACGCTCGCGAATTCGTACGAGGGCACCTACGAGTCGCTGTGCGGCGAGATGGCGACGCTGCGCCTGGCCTGGAACGCCGGCTGGATGTTCAAGGAGGCCGACTCGCCGACGCAGGGCTGGGAGGTCTACGCGAACCGCGAGCAGTTCCACGACGAGCAGGGGATCACGCTGATCGCCGACGCGACGAAGCTCGCCGCGCAGAACAAGTTGAAGGAGGGCATCGGCCTGCCCGAGCCGCCGCTGTACTACACGCTCGCCGATTTCGTCGCGGCGATCGGCGCGGGCAAGCCGCCCGCGTGCGGGATCGAGGAAGGACTGCGCGCGGCGCTGGTCGCGCAGGCGTGCCACCGCGCCGTGACGACGGGTGAGGCGGTCGCGCTCGATCCCGAGGCGTTCAAGCGATGAGCGCGCCGGCGCTGCGACTTCGCGCGCTGCCGTTCCTGGTGCGCGTCGGGCTCAGCGGCGTCGTCGCGGCGCTCGCACTCGGGCTGTGGGCGTCGCTCGAGCACGTGCGCGAGCACCACCAGAACCGCGATGGACAAGCCGGCGTGTCGAGCACCGATCTGCTCGGCGCGTACCACGGCGTCAGCGTGCCCGCGCCGCTCGTCACGGCGCTCGAGCGCGGGCACCCGGAAGCGCTGGCGCCCGCGGATCGCGACGCGCTGCTCGCGTGGCTGCGCGGCGCGGACGTGTCGCAGCGCTACGACGATCCGGATCTCGGCGAGCGCGCGCCGGCCGAGCTGCTCGGTCGCTCGTGCCTGGCGTGCCACGCGCGCCGCGCGACCGACGGCGACGGGATCGGCGAGCGCGTGCCGCTCGAGTACTGGGACGACGTCGCGAAGCTCGCGCAGGCGCAGGAGCTGGCGGCGACGCCGCGCGCGATCCTCGTCACGACGACGCACACGCACGCGCTCGCGCTCGGCACGCTGGCGGTGATCGTCGGCGCGCTCGCGTGGGCGACGCGCTTCGGCAAGCTGCGCGAGCTCGTGATCGCGGCCATGGGGATTGGGCTGGCCGCGGATCTCGCGAGCTGGTGGCTCGTGCGCGAGTCGGCGAGCTGGCTGTGGCTCTTGATCGGAGCCGGCGCGCTCTACGCGGCGTCGACGGCGCTCGCGCTCGTGCTCGTGCTGGCGGAGCTGTGGCTCCCGAAGCGCGACTAGCGCGCTGCTTCCGCGCCTACTTCCGCGCGCCTACTTCCAGAGGGCGACGAACACGTTCGTCTCGCCCGGCGCGCCGCCGCGGTTGCTCGAGAACGCGACGAAGCGTCCGCACGGGCTGAACATCGGGAAGCTGTCGAAGCCGTCGTAGCGCGTCACGCGCTCGAGGTTCGCGCCGTCGACGTCGATCGCGTAGATGTCGAAGTTGCGCCCGCCCGCGACGTGATTCGTCGCGAACAGGATGCGCTGGTCGTCGGGGAAGTAGTACGGCGCGAACGACGCGGCGCCGAGGTTCGTGACCTGCTTGCGATCGGAGCCGTCGACCGCGCACGTGAAGATCTCGAGCCGGAACGGCTTGATCTTCCACTGCTTCAACAGCCGGTCGTACTCCTCGCGCTGCTGCGCCTCGCCGTCCGCGTCGAACGAGGTCGCGCGGAACACGAGCCGCGTGCCGTCGTGGCTGAAGAACGCGCCGCCGTCGTAGCCCTGCTCGCGCGTGACCTGTTGCAGCTCGCTGCCGTCGGTGCGGCACGTCCACAGCTCGAGATCGCCCGAGCGCGTCGACGTGAACACCATCCGCGAGCCGTCGACGGACACGGTCGCCTCGGCGTCGTAGCCGAACCCCGTGACGATCGGCCGCTCGCGCCCGGTCGAGAGGTCGCGCGCGAAGATGTCGAACTGCGGGTGCAGGTTCCACACGTAGCCCTGCGAGTGGTCGGCCGGCGGCGGGCAGCCGGGCGCGTAGCCCTGCGTCGACGCGAACAGCACCTCTTGTCCGCCGGGCAGGAAGTACGAGCACGTCGTCGCGCCCAGACCGCTCGACACCTGCACGAGACCCGGCCCGTCGGTGCGCGTCGCGTAGATGCGGTCGCACTCGACGCCGTCGGCCGCGTTGCGGTGTTGCAGCGTCAGGCGGTCGCCTTCGTAGCTCCAGTACGCCTCGGCGTTCTCGCCGCCGCTGGTGAGCTTCCAGAGTCGCGCGAAGTGCTCTTCGCCCTTCTCGATCAGCTCGTCGGCGGGCTCGGCGCCGGCGATCGGGCACTTCACGTTGCGGTACGGCGACGGTGCCGCGCATGCGGCGAGACCGGAGACGGCGAGGACGAGCACACGAGCGCGTGCGAGCATGCGGCGGGAGAGCGGGGAGCGGGCGGTTGCGGGGGGCCGATTCAGCCCCGTCGGCGCGGCGGGGGGACGGGATCATAGCCACCGTCGCACAGCGGCTGACAGCGCAGAATCCGCTTCAGCGCGAGCCAGCCGCCGCGCGCGAGTCCGTGCGCGAGCAGCGCCTCGCGCGCGTACGCCGAGCACGACGGCGAGAAGCGACACGACGGCGCTTTGAGCGGCGAAAGCCAGCGCTGGTACCAGCCGATCGGCGCGGCGCACGCGCGGCGCAGCCACCTCACGCGCGTTCGGCCGCGCGGCGGGCCGCCTTGCGCACGAGTCCGGCGAGCTCGGACAGCACCGGCGCGAGCGCGAGCCGACCGGCGCCCGCGCGCCCGATCAGGATCACGTCGTAGCCGTCGGGCAGCTCGTGCCGCGACAAGCGAAACGCCTCGCGCAACACGCGCCGCGCGCGGTTGCGATCGGTCGCGTCGCGGTACGCGACCTTGCCGACCGACAGGCCGAGGCGCGTGTGCGCGCCGCCGTTGGGCCGCACGACGACCGAGAAGAGCTCGCAGCGCGCGCGACCGCCGCTCGCGTACGTCGCCTTGAAGTCGCCTTCGCGCACGAGGTGCCGCGCGCGCGGGTGCTTGTAGCGGAGCGGGACTTCGGCGGGCATCGCGGCACGAGAGCGTACCCTTTCGCCGCGTGAG
>SCVU01000050.1 GCA_004296785.1 Planctomycetota bacterium | reverse complement strand
GTGATCGGCGTCTTCGGCGCCGCCGCCGCCGTTTCCGTTCTCGTCTCGACCTCGCTGACCTCGGATCGCAATGCGAACCTCGAGGTCGACAAGGTGCGGGCGCAGTACCTCGCCGAAGGCGCGGTCGAGGCCGCCAAGGCGGTCGCCGCCACGGCGGTCGCGAACTGGCAGAACGTGCCGGCGAGCGGCTCGGTCCAGATCGGCTCGAGCAGCGCGCCGTACACGATCGCGCCGACCGGCCTGAACACGATCGCGACCGACGTCACCGGCGTGCAGACGATCGTCACCGGCTACCAGATCGAGGGCAACGGCACGGTGAACGGAGTCACGCAGTCGAGCGACCGCATCATCAACACGGAAGCGACGCCGATCTTCCAGTTCGCCGTCTTCTACGACAACGACCTCGAGATCCAGCCGGGCCCGAACATGACGCTGCGCGGCCGCGTGCACACGAACAGCAATCTGTACCTCGGCACGAACGAGGGCAGCACGCTGACGCTCAACACGAACTACCTGCACGCGGTCGGCAACATGTACCGCGCGCGCAAGGACAACCCGAATCTGTCCGAGGGCACGGTCAACGTGCGCAACTGGGTGACGAATCCGTGGAGCCCCACGGAGCCGGTCGCCTACCAGACGATGAAGTCGAAGTCGCAGCTCGGCGCGTCCGGCGCGACCTCGCTGTCGGGCTACGACAGCAACTTCGACGCGGGCTTCGACCTGAACGGCGACGGCGACTGGTCCGACATCGGCGACTACCTGCCGTTCCTCGAGGGCTCGCAGGAGTACTGGGGCCCGCCGAGCGGCTACTCGGCGCCGAGCACCGAGTCGACCGTGCAGACCGGCGAACAGGGGCTCGCCGAGGCGATCGTGCCGAAGATCGGTTCGACCTCGATGTACGAGCCGAGCAGCGGCGGCGACTACAAGTGGGACGCGGTCGCGAAGGAGTACGTCGCGGCGGCGCCCGGCACGGGCACGCACGCGATGGGCTACTTCCACGACCAGGCCGGCCTGTCGATCATCGGCAAGGCCGACGGCACGTGGAAGGCGTTCGACAAGGACGGCGTGAACATCACCGCGTCGCTGACCGCTGCGATCACGACGAAGTCGCTGTACAACGCGTTCGAAGCGGGCGGCACGACGAACAAGGTCAAGGTGCTGCAGGTCGACATGGCCAAGCTGACCGCGAGCGGGAAGTTCCCGACGAACGGCCTGATCTACGTGTCGAACTACGGTCAGGGCACGGGCCTCGCGTCGGGCGGCGTGAAGCTCGTCAACGGCGCGACGTTGCCGGGCAAGATGACGCTCGTGTCGAACGGCCCGGCGTACATCCAGGGCGACTTCAACACCTCGGGCAAGAAGGGCTCGGCGGTCATCGCGGACGCGATCAACCTGCTCTCGAACTCGTGGAACGACTCGAAGGTGAAGGGCGCGCTGCCGGCGGCGACCAACACGACGTACAACGTCGCGATGATCGCCGGCATCAACGAGACGCAGGTCGGCAAGTACAACGGCGGCCTCGAGAACCTGCCGCGGTTCCACGAGAACTGGTCGGGCAAGACGTGCGCGATCTCGGGCTCGCTCGTGAACCTGTGGTTCAGCCAGTTCGCGACGGGCAAGTGGTCGATCGGCGGGGACT
>SCVU01000397.1 GCA_004296785.1 Planctomycetota bacterium | reverse complement strand
CAGCGCGAGCAGCTTCTTCTCGATCTCCTTGATCTGCTCGTCGATCAACTGCCACTTCGGGTGCGCGCTCTTGAACGGCTTCTGCAGCGTCTGCAGCTCCTGGATCGTGGCCTCGAACTTCGCGACCTCGTCCGCGTTGCTCGTGCCCTGCGTCGTGTCGGTCACCGGCACGGTCGGCTCGGTGTTCGTCCACTGCTCCTCGAGCGAGTCGATCTGCGCTTTCGCCGCGGCCAGCGTGGCGGTCACCGCGTCGCGCTCGTTCTCGGCCGCCGCGATCCGCACGTCGACCTTGTCCTTCGTGACCTGGCCGAACGCAGTCGGCTCGACCAGATCGAGGTCGTTCTGCTCGAGCAGCTCCGCGAGCTTCTTGCCCGCGATCGTGGCGGCCTTCTCGGCGCCGGCCTGTCCCTCCTGCGCGAGGTCGAGCTCCTTGCGCAGCACGTTGCGGTCGCGGTCGATGACCTCGGTGACCCACAGCCGCGCGAGCCGGTTGAGGAAGGTGACCGCGCGACCGGGATCGACGTCGGCGTAGTAGATGTCGACGAAGGTCGAGCCCTCGTTGCGCGCCTTCTGCAGCACCGCGACCTCGATGTTCTTCATCACGCGCTCGACGTACAGCGTGCGGTCGGTGTCCGACAGCCGCGCGTAGTCGTCCCACTTGAGCTCGTCGCGGATCAGCTTCGTGATCCGGTTCTCGTGCTTGATGTGGTGCTCGGCGTTGAAGATCTCGCGCGCGGTCGGCGCTTCCTCGGGGTTCTTGAGCTGCGGATCCTCCTGCACGCGCGCCTCGCGCAGCTCGATGCGCGTGTGCACGCGGTACTTCTTCGGGACGATCACGGCCGCGACGCAGCCGAGCGCGAAGACGAACAGCGCGGGCAGCACGACCTGCCAGCGGCGCCGTCCAAGGACGTCGACGAACTCCTGGACCTGGCCCTGGGTTTCGACTTGGACCGCCATCTCTCAGAAGATCCCCTTGTTCGAGTACTTCCCGAAGTTGTTGAAGTTCGCGATCGAGAAGAGGCTCTGGAACACCGACGCGAACACCGTGGTGAACGGCGTCACGAGGTCGCCGATGAAGTACCCGATCTGCGCGAGCAGCGTCGGCGGCACGATCACGATGTCGTTCTCCTGCAGCCGCACGTTGAACGTCGAATCGCCGGTGCGCAGCATGTCGGCGACGTTGAGCACCGAGACGAATGGATCCTGCGGGTCGGCGCGGATCAGCTTGACGCGCGCGAGGTTCGCCGTGTGGTCCTCGGGTCCGGCGGTCATCACCGCGTCGAAGATCGTCCAGTCGCCCGGCAGCGGCTTCGGCCCCGGGCTCCCGACCTCGCCGAACACGAAGTAGTTCTTCGCCTTCGTGGAGATCTGCACCTGGATCTCGGTGCGCTGGTAGTACGGCGCGAGCTTCTGCGTCAGCAGCGCCTCGATCTCGCTGCGCGTGAATCCCGCGACGCTGACCGCGCCGCACTCGGGCACGATGATCGTGCCGTCGATGTCGACCGTGCCGTTGCCCTTGTTCGTGTCGTTGACCGCGTCGAGCCACGTGACCTTGTCGCCGAGCGTCACGTAGTTCTCCTGCTCGGCGTTGCCCGTGTAGCGCCGGCCGAACCCGTCCTCGTTCAGGTACTGCAGCAGCCGCTTGTCCGGCGCCGTCCGGCAGCTCGCCTGCGCGAGCAGCACGCCGAGCACGCCGAGCGCGCACAGCAGGCGCCGCAACGTGCGAGGGTCGAAGGCGCGGAAGCGACGGGGTACTCGATCGGTCATGCCATGGATCCGGTGGGGCCCGGAGCAGCGAGCCCCTCTTCGGCGCAGCGCCGACGGGAGGTTGATGCCGGGACGAGCGGGGAACGAGGAGCGCGTGCAGCGCGGCGACCCGCTCGGGGCGCGGCGCTCAGCGGGAACCGTACTGGGCGGCGTAGTAGTCGCGGTAGGCACCGCTCCTAACACGCTGGAGCCAATCAGGATGCGACTGGTACCAGCGGATGGTCAAGGGCAGCGCGGTCACGAAGTCGTAACGCGGACGCCAGTTGAGCTCGCGCAGCATCTTCGACGCGTCGATCGCGTAGCGCTTGTCGTGTCCCGGGCGGTCCTTGACGAAGCGGATCAGGCTCTCGGGCTTGCCGAGCAGCTTGAGGATCAGCTTCACGATCTCGAGGTTCGGGTACTCGTTGTGTCCGCCGATGTTGTAGACCTCGCCGGCGGTCCCCTTCTCGAGCACCGCGAGGATCGCCTCGCAGTGGTCGCGCACGTACAGCCAGTCGCGCACGTTCATCCCGTCGCCGTACACCGGCAGCTCCTTGTCCTCGCCGGCGTTCGCGATCATCAGCGGGATCAACTTCTCCGGGAACTGGTAGGGCCCGTAGTTGTTCGAGCAGCGCGTGATGCAAGCCGGGAAGCCGTGCGTGTGCACCGCCGCGCGCACGAGGAAGTCGCTGGCCGCCTTGGACGCCGAGTACGGCGAGTTCGGCGCGAGCGGCGTGTCCTCGGTGAACATCCCGTCGCGCCCGAGCGACCCGTAGACCTCGTCGGTCGACACGTGCACGAAGCGCTCGACGCCGCGCGCGCGGCACGCGTCGAGCAGCACCTGCGTGCCGACGACGTTCGTCTCGACGAACGGCAGGCCGGACACGATCGAGCGGTCGACGTGGCTCTCGGCCGCGAAGTGCACGACCTGCAACGGACCTTTGCCGCACGCGTCGAGCGCCTTGGCGACGTCCGCGCTCTTGCGGATGTCGCCGTGCACGAACACGTGGTTCGAGCGGCCCTCGAGCTCCTTCAGGTTCTCGAGATTGCCGGCGTACGTCAGCGCGTCGAGGTTGACCACGCGCGCGGCGGGACGCGTCTCGGCGAGCAGGTGCAGGAAGTTGGAGCCGATGAATCCGGCTCCGCCGGTGACGAGAACGGTCGTCGCAGTGGACGAAGAGGCAGTCGGGGTCATGCGCGAGCGGAGTCTACGCACCCGCCGCGAAGAAGTCGCGCAGCGCTTCGCGCCAGCTCTTGAGCCGCCGGCCGCGCAGCGCGGCGAGCTTGCCGGCGTCGAGCGCGCTGTACGCCGGACGCTTCGCCGGCCGCGGGAACTCCGCCGTCTTGCACGGATCGCACGGCACGTGCGCGAGCCCGGCCTCCTCGAGCGAAGCCTTCGCGAGGTCGTACCACGAGCACACGCCTTCGCAGGCCGCGTGGTAGATGCCGCTCGGCGCGTCCGCGCGCACGAGGTCCCACAGCGCGGGCGCGAGCTCGAGCGTCGTCGTCGGCGCGCCGCGCTGGTCGTCGACGACGCGCAGCGCGCCCTTCTCCTTCGCCGCGCGCACGATCGTGCCGGGGAAGTGCTTGCCGCGCGGGCCGTACAGCCACTGCGTGCGCGCGATGCGCGTGCCGCGCGGGTGTTCGGCCAGCGCGAGCAGCTCCCCCGCCAGCTTCGTGCGGCCGTACGCGGCGAGCGGCCGCGGCGGATCGTCCTCGCGGTACGGCCGCACGGCGCCGCTCGCGTCGCGCACGCCTTCGCCGTCGAACACGAAGTCGGTGCTGACCGCGACGAGCGGCACGCCGGCGCGAGCGCACGCGCGCGCGAGCACCGCGCACGCGGTCGCGTTCACGCGCAGCGCGAGCGCTTCCTCGGTCTCGGCCTGGTCGACCGCGGTGTACGCGGCGCCGTGGATCACGCCGTCGAACGGACCGTGCTCGCGCCACAGCTTGGCGACGGCCGCGTCGTCGGCGAGATCGATCCCGACCGCGGCAACCGCGGGCGCGCCGGCACCGGCCGCGCGCAGATCGGTGCCGATCGCAGCACAGTCGCTCGGAACGCGCAGCAACAGCTCGCTGCCGAGCATGCCGGCGGCGCCGGTGACGAGGATGCGGCGGGTCATGGGCGCGCCATCTTGGCGCGCCGCCGCCGCCGTGCAAGTCGAACCCTGCGCGCGCCGAAGCTGCGCGGCGGAACTACAGCGCGTCGTCGATCACGACGAGCGAGGCCGGCGCGAGCAGGCGCACCTGCCCGGCGCTCGTGACGACCGCGCCCTGCAGGTGCACGCGCAGCGACTCGAAGCCGGGCGGCTGCTGCGGCACCGTCACGCTGAACGGCTGCAGCGCGGCGGCCGACCACGGTCCCGCGTACACGAGCGGCCCCGCCGGCGCGACGAACAGCAGCCCGACGAAATCGCCGATCGGGAACGGCCCGCTCGGCACGCCGGCCGCGATCACCGCGAGATCTCCGGGCACGCCTTCGAGGAACAGCGCCGCGGGCGCGCCGTCATCGACGGGCGACTTCGAGTAGAAGCTGCGGAACGGCCCCGGCGTCACGAGCGTCTGGTTCGGGAGCAGGTTCTGCACCCACTGTCCGTTCGCGCCCTCGGGACAGGTCGGCCAGTTTCCGTTCGGCCCGCCCTCGCCCGGGACGAGCGTCGCACCGAGCAGTTCGACGACGATCCCGCTCGGCACCGAGAGCGTGTTGATGCAGTGGCCGCCGTTGCCCGGATTCCCGCAGTACAGCTGGCCGGGGCAGTAGCAATAGTCCGAGTACCCGCCGTGACCGCCGTACAGCTGCGTGCCCCACGCCGTCACGCGCGATCCGTCGAGCAGGATCGCGTCGGCGCCCTGGCCCGCGTTGAGATAACCGTACGGAACCGCGCTGCCGCCGCTGCCGCCGCGCACCGACGAGTCGTACACGCGCAGCGTCGAGCCGTACGCGTGGATGCCGATGCCGCCCGACTTGGCGGGACCGCTGCCGGAGAACGCCTCGCTCGAGCCGTGCGCGCCCTGGATCGCCGAGCGCGACACGCGCACGTCGGCACACGCGTTGAGCTCGACCGCGGTCTTGCCGTGCTGGTACTGGCCGGCCGGGATCGCGGTCTTGACCTCGCACTCCTCGATCCACACGCGGCCGGCGGCCTGCGCGATCTGCAGCGCCTGCGTGCCGACGCCGACGATCGACAACCGGCGCAGCATGAACTCCTGGTCCGCGGCGAGCGACTGGACGGACACGGTGCCGGCGACGTTGACGAGCGCGCCGTTGTCTCCGACCAGCGCGAGCCCTTTGCCGGTGACGCTGAACGCCGCGTAGGTGCCGCTCGCGATGCGGATCGTCGCGCCGTCCGGCGCGGCGTCGACGGCGGCCTGGATCGTCGCGTACATCGCGCCCGAGCCGGGCGTGTCGTCGACGGTGAGCAGCGGCGAACCGCTCGGGAGCAAGAGGAAGGTGGCGAGGATTGCGTGCATGGAGACTCCGGGGCAGGGTACGC
>SCVU01000049.1 GCA_004296785.1 Planctomycetota bacterium | reverse complement strand
GCTCTTCCGATCTGCCGCGCCCAATCGCCGCGCCGACGCGGCGGATGTTCTCGGCGACGTCGGCCAGCGAATGCGGCGTCAGCACGAGCAACTCGGCGCACGCGCTCTTCGACTGACTCTCCGCGTCCTCCGAGCTCACCGCGCAGACCGGGCAGACGCCTTGGGAGAGCACGAGCGTCGGCTTCAACGCGGTGATGCGCGCATCGTCGAGCTCGTAGAGCTTCTCGCGCCGCGCCGCGCGCTCGTGCAGCTCGCGGTCGATCTTCGCCATGTCCCACGCATCGGAGTCGAGCGTCGTGCTGACGACTCGCGGCAGCTCGCGGCCCGCCGGCTGCGCGCACAGGTGCGACAGTGCGACGAGCCAGTCCTCGCCGCCGACCGCGGTGACGATCTCCGCGGCCGCGGGCAAGAGCGACACGATGCGCGGCTCGGGACCGTCGACGCTGCGGCGCGCGCGCTTGCTCCCTTCGTAGACCCAGCGGATCGCATCGCCGTCCTCAACGACGTGGTCGGCCGGCGCATCCGGACCCGCGCGGCCGTCGAGCATCCAGAACCAGTAGCGATCGCGGCGCGCGTCGGGCTCGACGCCGTCGATCGCCCACACGTCGCGCGGCGAGCAGCACAGCCAGTCCTGATCGACGGGCACGGCGGCGCGCGTCGCATCGACGACCGAGCTGCCGACCGGCACGTCGACCGTGCGCCGCAGCGGCGTGCGCTCGGCGGCGCCGAAGTCGATCGCCACGTCGACGCGGACGGTTGCGCTCGCTGCGGCGCGCTCGGGCGCGAGCGCGAGGTGCGTGGGGGAGGACGAACACGCTCCGAACAGGAGCGTGGACACGAGAGACACGAGGAGCTTCATGGGGACGCCTTTCGATCTGCCGTCGAAGGCACCGCTAAAGCGGTGCGCGGTCATGAGCCGTGTCGGGTCTCCTGGCTTGCCGCGCGAGCGCCGTCCGTCTTCCCGGGCGATCACCCAGTGACGCCGAGCCCTCGAAGGCTCGGGGAGACGACCTCGATCGCGGATCACAGTGGCGGGACCGCGCCGGTTTCGCACCGGCTTCCCCGTCATCGGCTCCGGATGGGTTGTGAGCGCGCGAGTATGGCACGCGCGGCGGGCGCGCGCACTACGATGCGCGGCCACTCGCGCCATGTACCAGAACCTACTGCTCGCGTTCGTCGCCGCCTGCTCCGTCGTGCAAGATCCCGCGCCCGCGCCCGCGCCCGCACCGAGTCCGACGCCCGCTCCGGAATCGCAGCCGGTGCCCGCGCCCGCGCCCGCTCCCGCGGCGTCGACAGCGCCGCGCAAGCGCCGCATCGGCGCGCCCGGCGCGTTCGAGCGCGAGCTGCGCGCGCGCGAGCTCTTCGCGAGCTACTCGGCGACCGAGAAGGAGCAGTTCCTCGGTTGGTTCGAGGGCGAGTGCAAGAACCTGCAGACGTTCCAGCGCTCGTTGATCGCGTGGGTGCTCGGCTCGGCCGCCGATCCGAGCACGTGTAGCGACGTCGCGCCGCTCGCGTGGTTCGACCCGCAGACGCACGCGCCCGCGCAGCCGATCCCGCGCCGCTGGGTCGACGAGAACTCGCGCCAGTACGAGCAAGTGAGCGCGCAGATGTTCGGCAACGTGCCCGCGCGCCGCGCCGACAGCGCGTGGGTCTACGACTACGCGGTGCGCGAACTGCGTCGACTGCCGGGCGAGAGCGACCCCGATCGACTGTTCGCCAACGCGTTGCTCGGCCTGCCGCCGGGTTGGGACTACGCGGAGGCGCTGGTCGAGGGGATGCTCGACGACGGCTCGCTGCAGGCGCACCACGTGGGCTTCGCGCACGCGTACACCGATCGCGTCGGCAACGCGTTCCCCTGGATCACGCTCTACGACGCGCAGGCGTCGCGCACCGATCTCGAGATGCCGGACGTCGACACGGTCGGGCTGATCCACGTGATCCTCGACGACTGGGACACGTACAAGGCCGTCGTGCCGCCGAACCAGATGAACGAGCTGTATGCGCGCATCGGCGCGCTGTTCATGGACGCGCACCGCCAGCGCGGACTGCGCCACGCGCTCGCGCAGTCGTTCCTGTGCGGCACGACCGAGCTGCGCGACGGCTACCAGGGGCACCTCGATCGCTTCCACGCGCTGTGGGAGGAAGCGAGCTCGACGCCGGCGACGCTCGCCGCGAAGTTGCCCGATGCGAGCGCGTGGGAGAGCACGCTGCTGCGCTGGACGGACGAGCTGGCGAAGGACGAGCTGCGCTTCCTGCGCGGCGTGCGGCGCCGCTACTTCCTCGACGCGAACGCGCAGGCCGTGCGCGATCTCTTGTTCCAACTGCTCGAGCAGTTCGAGCTCGATCGTTCGCCGAAGAAGTAGCCGCGGCAAGCGCGCGGCAACGCGCGCGTCAGGCCTGCGCAAGATCGCGCGCCGAAGTGCGGCGCGCGCTTTCGCCGAGCGCGCGCGGCGGACAAGCTCGCGCGCATGATCCGCACTCTCGCTGCGACCCTGTTCGTCCTCGCCGGCCTCGCGCGCGCGCAGGAAGCGCCGCTCACCGCGTTCGTCGACGTCAGCGTGCTCCCGATGGACGGCGAGCGCGTGCTCGCGCACCAGACCGTGCTCGTGCGCGGCGAACGCATCGAGAGCGTCGGTCCGCTCGCGAGCACGAAGATCCCCGACGGCGCGCGGCGCATCGACGGCGTCGGCAAGTGGCTGATGCCGGGCATCGCGGAGATGCACGGCCACGTGCCGAGCCCGAAGGCGCCGGCCGAGCTCACCGAGTCGTACCTCGCGCTGTTCGCGCTGCGCGGCGCGACGACGGTGCGCACGATGTACGGGTTCCCGAATCAGTTCGAGTTGCGCGATCGCATCCAGAAGGGCGAGCTGCTCGGCCCGACGCTCCACACGGCCGCGCCGCCGCTGTCCGGCAACGCGGTGAACGGCGCGGATCACGCGCGCGAGCT
>SCVU01000396.1 GCA_004296785.1 Planctomycetota bacterium | reverse complement strand
CGCCCGAGGCCGATGAACAATCGCGTCGTGTTGCTCCAACCGCGCCCGCGCGGCTCTTCGCGCGCGTGCACGCCGAAGCGCGGACCGCGCGGCTCGCGCTCGTCGCGCCGCGGACCGCCGCGGTCCTCGCGCGGTGCGCCGCGATCGTCGCGCCCGGCGCCGCGGTCATCGCGCACTGCGCCGCGGTCATCGCGCGCAGGTCCGCGATCGTCGCGCGGCGGGCCGCCGCGCTCGTCGCGCTGATATCCGTCGCGCTGGTACCCCTCGCGTCCGAACCGCTCGCGCCGCTCGGGCTCGCGCGGCGCATCCGGCACGTCCTGTTCGTCGTGCTCGGCGCTGGCGTGCACGCGCTCGTGGTACAGCTTGAGCGCCGCGGCCGCGACGTCGAGCGGATCGGCGGTGCTCGCCAGTTCCTCCGCCAGCGCGTGGAACGGCTCGAGCCCGCCGGCGCCGAGCGCCTCCTCGAGCGACGCGCGCGTCAGCTCGAGCCGCCGGTTGCGCAGATCCGCGACCGTCGGCAGCCGCGCGATCTCCAGGCGCTGCCCGGTCACGCGCTCGATCAGCTTCAGCAACCGATGCTCGCGCGGCTGCGCCAGCGTGATCGCGACCCCCTCGCGACCCGCGCGCCCCGTGCGCCCGATGCGGTGCACGTACGCGTCCGGATCCGTCGGCACGTCGTAGTTGACGACGTGCGTGACGTGGTCGATGTCGATCCCGCGCGCCGCGACGTCGGTCGCGATCAACAGGTCGGTCTGATTCGCGCGGAAGCGCTTCATCACGCGGTCGCGCTGCTCCTGCTGGAACCCGCCGTGCAGCGCATCGGCGCTGTAGCCGCGCGAGGCCATCGCCTCGACCAGCCCGTCGACCTCGACGCGCGTCCGGCAGAACACGATCGCCGAACCGGGCGATTCCATGTCGAGGATGCGACCCAGCGCCGCCGCCTTGTGCGCGCGCTGCACGACGTAAGCGACTTGCCGCACTCGCGGCACCTCGCCCGAGGCGGTGCGCTCGCGCGCGATCGAGATGCGCACCGGATCCGACAGGTGCTGCTCGGCGATGTCGAGGATCCGCGGCGGCAGCGTCGCCGAGAACAGCGCGGTCTGCCGCTCGGCCGGCGTCTGCTGCAGGATCGCGTCGAGGTCCTCGGCGAAACCCATGTCGAGCATCTCGTCGGCTTCGTCGAGCACGACCGTGCGCACGTCGTCGAGCACGAGCGACCCGCGCTGCAGGTGATCGAGCGCGCGGCCGGGCGTCGCGACGACGATCTCGACGCCGCGGCCGAGCGCGCGCAGCTGCTGGCCGATCGACGAGCCGCCGTAGATCGGCAGCACGCGCGCGTTCTGGTTGCGGCCGTAGCGGTGGATCGCCTCGGCGACCTGCATCGCGAGCTCGCGCGTCGGCACGAGCACGAGCGCGCGCGGCCGATTCGGCGCGGCGGGCTCGCCAGCGAGCCGCTGCAACAGCGGCAGCGCGAACGCGGCCGTCTTGCCGGTGCCGGTGCCGGCCTGACCGAGCAGGTCGCGACCGGCGACGAGCGGCGGGATCGATTCGCGCTGGATCGGCGTCGGCTCCTCGTAGCCGAGCTCCGCGAGGCTCGCGAGCAGCGCGGGGTCGAGCCCGAACGAAGCGAAGCCGGCGGCCGGGCCGGCGGGGGCGGAATCGGTCGTTGCGTCTTGCATCGCTTCGTCGGGGTCGGTTCGCGGCGCGAAGCTGCGCGCGAAACGTGCAGTCTCGCACGGATGGCCCCGCGCGCGAAGCACAAAGGTCCCCGGACGTGCGAGGATGCCCGGAATGCAGTACTTCCTGCGCGCGCTGGCGGCACTCGCGCTCCTGGCGCTGGCCGGATTCTGCGTGTTCGGCTTCTTCGCCAGCGCCGAGGTCGCCGCGCCCGGACCGCGCGCGGCGTGGCGCGCCGGCTACGCGATCGTCGGGCTCGCGAGCCTCGCGGCCGCGATCGCGGTCACAGCAGCGAGCCGGACAGCAGCGCGACGGCGACCGTGAAGTAGATCACGAGGCCGGTCACGTCGACGAGCGTCGCGACGAGCGGCGCGCTCGCGGTCGCCGGGTCGAGCCGGCAGCGCTTGAGCAGGAACGGGAGCATCGAACCGGCGATCGTCCCCCACAACACGACGCCGAGCACGCTCACGCCGACCGTCATCCCGATCAGCGCGTAGTGCTCGGCGTAGCCGTCGGTGTCGCTCTTCGACGGCCAGATGATCACGCGCGCCAGGCCGACCAGTCCGAGCAGCGCGCCGAGCGCGACGCCCATCGCGAGTTCGCGCGACAGCACGCGCCACCAGTCGCGCAGGCGCAGTTCGCCGACGCCGATCGCGCGCACGATCAGCGTGGACGCCTGCGAACCCGAGTTGCCGCCCGACGAGATGATCAGCGGCACGAACAGCGAGAGCACCGTCGCCTGGTGGATCTCCTGCTCGAAGTGGCTCATCGCGGTGAACGTCGCCATCTCGCCGGCGAACAGCACGGTCAGCCAACCCGCGCGCTTCTTGAACAGCTCGAAGAACGCCGTCTGCATGTACGGCGCGTCGAGGGCCTCGACGGCGCCGATCTTCTGGATGTCCTCCGTCGCCTCCTCCTGCACGACGTCGACGATGTCGTCGACCGTCACGATGCCCTTCATCCGGCCGGCGGCGTCGACGATCGGCAGCGCGATGAGGTCGCTCTCGGCGAACAGCCGCGACAGCGCCTCCTGGTCCATGTCCTCGGCCGCCTTGACGACGTCCGTGCGCATCAGATCGCGCAACTGCTTCGAGCCGGGCGCGGCGAGCAGCTCGCGGAACGACACGACGCCCTGCAGCACCTGCTCGCGATCGAGCACGTACGCGTAGTAGATCAGCTCGAGCTGCTCCGAGATCTGCCGGCGCAGGTAGCGGATCGCCTCGTCGACCGTCATGTCCGGCCGCACGCGCGCGAAGCGCGTGTTCATCAGGCCGCCGGCGTCGTCCTCGGCGTACGCGAGCAGCGCGGTCACCTCGCGGCGCGTCGTGTCGTCGAGCAGCACGAGCATCCCCTCGCGCTGCTCGGACGGCGCGCGCTGGATCACGTCGGCGGCGTCGTCCGGCGCGAGCATGCGGATCCACGAGCGGCGCTCGGGGCCGGGCAGGTCGAGCAAGAGCTCGGTCTGCTGGCCGCTGTTCAGCGACAGGAAGAAGTCGTCGGCCTCGGCGCGGCCGAGCGTGCGGAAGCCGTCGACGCGCTCGTCGCGGAACAGCACCGGCCAGGCCTCGCGCAGGTCCTCGGCCGTCGGCGCATCGGGATCGAGCGTGCCGATCGCGCGGAACTGCAGGCGCTCGCCCGCCGGCAATGCGGCGGGATTCGGGGCGGCTCCGGCGGCGTGCTCGGCGTGCTCGTCGTGCGGATGCCGCTCGATGTGCGGCTCGCGCTCGTCGTTCGGATCGCGCTCGCTCACGGCGTGCCTCCGCGCAGAACGAGCGTCAGGTGTCGGCAGCGGGGCTTCGTCGGTGCGTGCGAGTTCATCGAGGTGTCATCCTCCGCTCGCCGCTCGAAGCCGGGAGACGGAATCAGGGCTGGTGTGGAGACCGTGGACGCGAACGTGAGGCGCTCATGGAGTTCGACTCGGACCTTACTCCGCCGCGCGAGCGCCCGCAAGGCTCGACCGCTACGATCCGACGCGCATGCGAAGGTCCCGCGCACGCGCCGCAGAAGCGCCAGAGCCCGCGCCGTTCAGCGCGCCTTCACGAGCCGCGCGCACGCTCGTCGCGCTCGCCGTCGCGGGGTTCGCATTCGCGCTGTATGCGCGGAGCTTCGATGCGCGCGCCG
>SCVU01000395.1 GCA_004296785.1 Planctomycetota bacterium | reverse complement strand
GCGCGTGCCGCGTCGATGCATCGGCCGCGCGCGCGACGCCGCTTGCGCGCAGCGCGTCGAGGTCGACGCGCTCGGCGACGAGCGCGCCGCGCGGATCCGTGAACGTCGCGCCGCCGATCGCCTCGACGCAGCCGAAGTTCGCCTTGCACGCGTCCCAGCGCACGCCGCAGCGCTCGAAGCGCGCGTGGAAGCGCTGGAACGTCTCGAGGTGCACGCGCTCGCCGCGTTCCAGAAGCCGCGCACGTGCGCGAGCGAGAGGCCGTCGAGCTCCGCGTCCGCGCAGCGCTGCGCCGCGAGCGCGTAGCCGAAGTTCGGCGACCACGTCTGCGTCGCGCCGGTGTCCGCGAGCGCGCGCATCCACAGCGCCGGTGAGCGCACGACGTCGAGCGGCGACAGCAGCGCGAGCGGGATGCCGTGCAGCACGCAGGTCAGCAGGTTGTTGACCAGTCCCATGTCGTGGTACAGCGGCGTCCAGTTCAGGTAGACGTCGTCGCGCTCGAGTCCCATCCCGCGCGCCATCCCGTCGACGGCCGCGAGCACGCGCGGCTGCTGCCAGAGCGCGATGCGCGGCGCGCGCGTCGTGCCGGAGGTCGCCTGCAGCGCGGCGAGCGCGGGCGGCTCGAGCGCGCGCACGCGCTCGACGTCGGCTGCGCAGGCGCCGTCCGCCGCGGCGAGCAGCCGCGCGTGCTCGAGCTCGATGCACGTCGGCGGCGGCGCGAGCTGCAGCGCGGCGGGCACGAGCGCGATGCGCGCGCCGGCGCGCCGCGCGAGCTCGCGCAGCGCGCCGGTGCGCGCGCGCGCGAGCCCGTGCACGAGCGGCGGCGCCGCGAGCAGCGGGACCGCGCCGGCGAGCCACGCGGCGAGCGTCGCCGTCGCGGCCGCCTCGGGCTCGACCGCGACGATCAGCACGACGTCGCCGCGGCGCGCGCCGAGCTCGCCGAGCAGCGCACCGGCGCGCGCGGCGCGCGCGACCATCTGCTCGCGCGTGCGCCACGTGAAGCGCCCGTGCGCGTCGACGCACGCGAGCGCCGGCCGCCGCGGATCCTCGTCGAGCCGCTCCAGGATGCGCCGCTGCAGCGAGGCGGCCACGCGCTACGCGCCTTGCTTGGCCGCGATCGTGCGCGCGATGTGCGCGATCGAGTCGAGGTAGTCGACGCTCATCTCGTGCGCCTCGAAGCTGACGCCGAACGCCTTCTCGAGATCGGAGATCAGCGTGACCACGCGCACGGAGTCGAGCACGCCGCTCGTCAGGAGCGGCGTCGTGTCCTGCAGCGCCGCGGCGTCGTTGCCGCGCAGAACGCCGTCCAGGATCACGCGGCGCACCGCGGTCGTGAGCTCGGTTGCGTGCATCGGGGCGGTGGCGAGCCGTGCCGCGGGCGGTTCGCCCGCGCAGCCCACAGTCTAGCGGACGTTGCTACGATCGAGGAGCGCGTCGGAGCAGCGACTCGCACTCGGGGCGCGCGGCGCCGCGGATGGGAATGAAGCACAGCGCGGTCATCATCCACTTCGACGGGATCCCGGGACTCGTTCCGCTCGTCGGCGGTTACCTGAAGGCGGCCGCGCTCGCGGAGC
>SCVU01000394.1 GCA_004296785.1 Planctomycetota bacterium | reverse complement strand
CCGTTCGAGCTTCTCGAGATGGTGCGCGAGCAGCCGCAGCGCATCCGTCGTCGTGAACAAGCCGAGCAGCTTGCCCTTGTTCGCGATCACGCACGCTCCGTAGCGCTTCTCGGCCATCACGCGCGCAACCTTCTCGACGGCGACATCGGGCTGCACGCAGTAGACCTCGCGATTCATCGCCTCCGACACCGCGACCTCGCGCGCGTCGACGTCGGGAATGCTCTGCACGAGCAGCAGGTCGCGCTGGCTGACGATGCCGACGAGCTTTCCCTTCCGGTCCACCACGGGCAGGTGTCGCACCTCGTGCCGGCGCATGAGCCGCGCGGCTTCGTCGACGCTGTGCGTCGCCTCGAGGACGACGAGCGCCTTCGTCATGTGGTTCTGGATCTGGCGGCTGGGCGGCGTGGGCATGCGTGCGACCTCGTTGGCGACTGCGGTCGACCTCAATCTGGTGCGTGTCGCGCGCTGATTCGACCCGCGCGGGCCGCGACTGTGGGGAGCGGCGGACATTCGTTATAAAGCGCCGTTCGCGCTCGCGCGCCGTTTCGTTTCGAGTCCCTCCACCATGACCACCGAGACCCTGATCGCCACGCTCTACGTGTTCGTGCTGGCCGCGTTCCTCGGGTACCTGGTCATCTCGCGCGTGCCGCCGCTGTTGCACACGCCGCTGATGTCGGCGACCAACGCGATCTCGGGCATCTCGCTCGTCGGTTCGATCGTCACCGCGGGCAGCGGACACGGCTGGACGAGCACGATCCTGGGCTTCCTGGCGGTCACCTCCGCGACGATCAACGTCGTGGGCGGCTTCATGATCACCGATCGCATGCTGCGGATGTTCCGCATCAAGACGAACGCGCCGGCCCGCGGAACGCACGCGAAATGAACTACCTGATCGAGCTCGCGTACCTCGCGGCGTCGGTGTTGTTCGTGCTGGGCCTGAAGGGGCTCTCGCACCCGGAAACGGCCAAGCGCGGCATGCACATGGCCGAGGCGGGCATGCTGCTCGCCGTCGTGGGCACGCTGATGCACCACGAGATCGTCAGCTACACGTGGATCATCGCCGGCCTGCTGCTCGGCTCGACGATCGGCGGCGCGATGGCGTACTGGGTGCCGATGACGGCGATGCCGCAGCGGACCGCGCTGTCGCACGCGTTCGGCGCGCTCGCGGCGACGCTCGTCGGCGTCGCGGAGTTCCACCACCAGGGCGCGGGCCTCGGCACGTTCAAGATGACCGCGGTGAGCCTCGAGGTGTTCCTCGGCGCGCTGACCACGACGGGCAGCCTGCTCGCGTTCGCGAAGCTGCAGGAGCTCCTGCCCGGCAAGCCGCTGACCTACGGCGGCCAGAACGTGCTCAATCTCGGCATCCTCGCGGGGATCCTCGGGCTGTTCGTCTACCAGGCGATCACGCTCGACGCGGGCCCGTGGTTCTACGTGATGACCGGACTCGCGGCCGCGTTCGGCGTGCTGCTCGTGTTGCCGATCGGCGCGGCCGACATGCCGGTCGTCATGTCGCTCCTGAACTCGTACGCGGGCCTCGCGGCCGCCGCGACCGGCTTCGCGATCGACAACAAGGTGCTGATCATCGCGGGCACGCTCGACGGCTTCTCGGGCTTCATCCTGTCCGTGCTGATGTGCAAGGCGATGAACCGCTCGATCACGAACGTGCTCTTCGGCGCGTTCGGTTCGACGACCACCGCCGTCGCGGCCGGGCCGCAGGGCGAGGCGCGCGAGGTCAGCGTCGACGACGTCGCGGTGCAGCTCGCGTACGCGCGCCTCGTCGTGTTCGTGCCGGGCTACGGGATGGCGACCGCGCAGGCGCAGACCGCGGTGCGCGAGCTCGCGAAGACGCTCGAGGAGCGCGGCGTCGCAGTGAAGTACGCGATCCACCCGGTCGCGGGTCGGATGCCGGGGCACATGAACGTGCTGCTGGCCGAGGCCAACGTCCCCTACTCGGACCTCTACGAGCTCGAGCAGATCAACCCGGAGTTCCCCGACACCGACGTCGCGGTCGTGATCGGGGCGAACGACGTCGTGAATCCCGACGCGCGCGACAATCCGCAGAGCCCGATCGCGGGCATGCCGATCCTCGAGGTCGATCGCGCGCGTTCGGTCGTCGTGCTGAAGCGCGGCAAGGGCAAGGGCTTCGCGGGCATCGAGAACCCGCTGTTCTTCAAGCCGGCGACCGGGATGCTGTACGGCGACGCGAAGGACTCGCTGACGAAGCTCGTGCAGGCCGTGAAGGCGACCTGAGCGCGCGCGAGCTCAGCGCGCGCTGGGTGCAGCGAGCGCCGCGACCGTCGCCGCGTGCTTGATCTCGCCCGCGTGCGTCAGCAGACAACCGGCGAGCACTTCGTCGGACAGATCCGCCTTCAGCGCGCCGTCCTTCTCGAGCATCAGCCGCACGAGCGCGAGCACGTTGCGCGCGTACAGCTCGGAGGCCTGCAGCGGCACGGTCGCCGGCAGGTTCGCGATGCCGATGATCGTGACTCCGTGGCGCACCGCGATCTCGCCGGGCACCGACAGCGCGCAGTTGCCGCCGCTCTCGACCGCGAGGTCGACGATCACCGCGCCCTGCTTCATCGAGCGCACCATCTCCTCGCTCACCAGCCGCGGCGCCTTCTTGCCCGGCACCTGCGCGGTCGTGATCACGATGTCGGCGTCCGCGACGCGCTTGGCGACTTCCTCGCGCTGGCGCTTCAGGAACTCCTCGCTCTGCTCCTTCGCGTAGCCGCCCGAACCCTCCATGTCGGCCGCGCCCGGCACGTCGATGAAGCGCGCGCCGAGGCTCTCGACCTGCTCCTTCGCCGCGCGGCGCACGTCGGTCGCCTCGATCGTGCAACCGAGGCGGCGCGCGATGCCGATCGCCATCAGGCCGGCCACGCCGGCGCCGAAGATCACGACCTTCGCGGGCGGCACGGTGCCGGCCGCGGTCATCAAGAGCGGGCACATGCGCGGAGAGTTCGCGGCCGCGAGCAGCACGGCCTTGTAGCCGGCGACGGTCGCCTGCGACGAGAGCGCGTCCATCGACTGCGCGCGCGTGATGCGCGGCACGAGGTCCATCGCGAACGACGTCGACTTCGCGTCGGCGAGTGAGCGCACGAGCTCGGGATTCGCGCTCGGCGTGACGAACGAAACGACGCGGGCTCCGGCGCGGAGCTTCGCGATCTCCGCCTTCGACGGCGGCTGCACCTTGAGCACGATGTCCGCGTCCCACGCGGCGCCGATCGTCGCGCCCGCGGCCTGGTAGGCGGCGTCGGTGAACGACGCGCGCTCGCCGGCGCCGCTCTCGACGGCGACCTTCACGCCGGCCTTCGCGAATTGCTTGACGGTCTCGGGGCTCGCAGCGACGCGGGTCTCGCCGGCGGCGGATTCCTTGGGAACGAAGGCGGTGGTCATGCGGCGGCGGCGCGTTCGGCGCGAAACGGGCGGACAATCTAGCAAACGCGGCAGCCGTCCCGCGCCCGCGGCGCTACGACTTGGCGCTACGGCTCGGGCGACGGCCCGACGTAGATCACGAAGTCCGCGCGGCCCTTGTCGTCGTCGCGCAGCGCGTCGGCCGCCTCGTCGACGAAGCTCACCGTGGTCGCGCGCACGCCGGGCCGCAGCTTCTCGAGCGCCTGCACGAGACCGCCGCGCTTGTCGCTGTGGAATCGCCCGACGACCTGCACCGCGGGCTTCGCACCGCCGGCGATCAATCCCGCCAGCGCGTCCGCCATCGTCCAGTCCCACAAGTGCTGCGAGCGGAACCCGTCGTCGAGCCGCTTGCGCTTCACCTCGGGCTCCTCGACCGCGTTCGGATCCGCGCCGGGCAGATGCGGCTTGTCCATCAGCGCATCGAAGTCGGCGCGATACGCGCCGCCGATCATCTCGTCGGGGATGTGGAACAGGCGCTGCTGTTCGGGCGTAAGCGTGCGCAGCTTGTCGTAGCCCTCGGTGCGCGCGAGCCGCACGTACACGCGCGGCGCGTTGCCGGCGCGCACCGGCCGATGCGCGCTCTTCGCGGCCTCGACCATCGCGCGGTGGCCGTCGGGATAGTTCGAGCCCTTGCGAAACGTCGCCTCGCGGAACTTCGCGTTGTCGGTGAGCCCGGCGAGGTAATCGTCGACGTGGCACTGCTCGTCGCGCTCGAAGAACTCGAGCGCGAGCGCGGCCTGCGGCGACTGCGCGAGCACGTCCTCGAACAGCGCGGCCGCGCTGGCGAGCCCCAGCGGGTGCCCGTGGTTCTCGCCGAGCACGAGCGCGTCGGCCGCGGCGCCCGCCGCCACGAGCTCGCTCCAGCTCGCGCGCGTGCCGTCGGCGCCGCGGAACACGTGCGGCGAGCGCGGGTCGGGCAGCGGCGGGGCCGCCGGCGCCTGCGGCGCGCTCGCGCAGGCGGCCACGAGGAGGCAGGCGAAGGCGGAAGACGCGGCGGCGCGGTGCATGGCGTAGGAGCGTAGCGAGTTCGCGCTAAACTGTGCGGCTCAACTCACGCCCCCCGAGCCATGCAACAGACCCTCTCGAAGCCGACGTACGAAGAGCTCTCTCGCCACTTCCACCACTGGGCGAAGATCGGCGACATGATCGATCAGTGCATCGATCTGATGCTGAACCTGCGCCAGAGCGGACACCCGGGCGGCTCGCGCTCGAAGGTGCCGCTGCTCGTCGCGAGCACGCTCGGCGCCGGCATGCGCTTCGACATCCGCCATCCGGAGAAGGCGTTCGGCGATCGCTTCGTGCTCGTCGCCGGTCACTGCAATCCGGCGATCTACGCGCTGCTCGCCGTCTACAACGAAGCGCTGCGCCGCCGCCACGCGCAGACCGGCGATCCGCGCTACCTCGTGCCGAACGCCGAGCACCGCGCGCTGTACTGGCAGGATCTGCTCTGGCTCCGTCACAACGGCGGCCTGCCGGGTCACGCGGAGATGGAGGGCAAGACGCTCTTCTTCAAGTTCAACACCGGTCCGTCGGGCCACGGCGCGCCGGCCGCGCTCGGTGAAGCGGTCGCGCTCAAACACGCAGGCGCCGGCGAGGTGAAGGTCTTCGCGATCGAGGGCGAGGGCGGCCACACCGCCGGCGCGCACCACGAAGTGAAGAACTCCGCGTGGGGCCTCGGCATCGACAACCTCGTCTACCTGTTCGACTGGAACGACCACGGCATCGACACGTTCGCGAACTCCGAGGTCGGCCACGGCACGCCGAAGGAGTGGTTCGAGAGCTACGGCTGGCGCGTCGCGGGCACCGAGGAAGGCGAGAGCTACGGCGCGATCACGCGCGCGCTGCTCGAGATCGTGCACTGCGACGACACCAAGGGCCGCCCGGGCATGGTGTGGGTGAAGACGCGCAAGGGCCGCGGCTACTACGTGTTCGACGCGCCGAGCCACGGCAAGGCGCACGCGCGCAACTCGAAGCTGTTCTGGCAGTGCCGCGCGGACTTCGCGAAGAAGTACGGCGTCGCGTTCGACGGCGCGGGCGTCGAGACGGATCCGGGCGAGGCCGGCTGTCGCGAGCAGTCGAAGCAGTGGTTCGAAGCGGTGATGAGCGTGTTCGACAAGGAACCCGAGCTGCTCGAGTACCTCGCCGACACGCTCGTCGAGCTCGGCGACTCGGTGCCGACCAAGCCCGCGGGCTTCCGCCTCGGCAACGGCGCAAACATGCACGAGGACCGCGCGTGGCTCGCGCTCGACAAGCTGCCGGCGAAGCTCTACGCGGCGCCCGGCACCAAGATCGCGAACAAGGAGGGCTTCGCGAAGTTCGGCGCGTGGGTGAACACGCTCGCGCTCGAGCGCATGGGCCGCCCGCTCGTGATCGCGTGCTCGGCCGACCTCGCCGACTCGACGTCGATCGCGGGTTTCGCGAAGGACTTCGACGGCAAGCCCGGCACCGGTTGGTACGAGCGCACGAAGAATCCGCACGGCGCGCTGCTCCCCCAGCAGATCACCGAGTTCACGAACTCAGGCCTGATGGCCGGGCTCGCGACGGTGAACATGTCGAGCCGGCCCGAGCAGGAGTTCCTCGGCTTCTGGGGCGCGCACTCGACCTACGGCTCCTTCTCGTACCTGAAGTACGGGCTGATGCGCCTGTTCTCGCAGCTCGCGCAGGACTGCCCGCTCAAGGTCGGCAAGGTGATCTGGGTCGTCGGTCACTCGGGCCCGGAGACGGCCGAGGACAGCCGCACGCACTTCGGCATCTTCGCGCCGGGCGTCACGCAGCTCTTCCCCGAGGGCCACGTGATCAATCTGCACCCGTGGGAGCACAACGAGGTCGCGCCGATGCTCGCGGCCGCGCTCGCCGCGAACGCGCCGATCGTCGCGCTGCACCTGACGCGGCCGAACGTCGCCGTTCCCGATCGCGCGGCGCTCGGCATCCCGTCGCACCTCGACGCCGCGAAGGGCGCGTACATCCTGCGCGACTTCGATCCGGCGCGGCCGAAGCAGGGCACCGTGATCGTGCAAGGTACGAGCTCGACCGAATCGGTCTACGCGCTGCTCGCGAAGCTGAAGGCGGCCGACGCGCCGAACGTGAAGCTCGTGCAGGCGTGCTCGTGGGAGCTGTTCCAACTGCAGACGCAGGCGTATCGCGACTCGGTGCTGCCGTGGAGCGACTGGATCGACTCGACGGTGATCACGAACGGCGCGCGGCGGCTGATGCACGACTGGCTGCCGCACAAGATCGCGGAGCAGTACGCGATGAGCTCGGACTGGGACAACCGCTGGCGCACGGGCGGCAACGTCGAGGAGCTGAAGAAGGAAGCGCGGATCGATCCCGAGAGCCTGTGGCAGGGGATCACGCGGTTCGCGAAGGACCGCGACAAGCGGCTCGCGGCGCTGCGCTAGCTCCCCGCTCGCCGCCGCGCCGCTTCGAGCACGGCGTCGAAGCACTCGACGATCGGACGCGAGCTCCGCGCACGCGAGAGCTCCGCAACGACGTACCGCTCCGCGAGCCACACGGCGCGGTCCGCCTTGTTCGCGGAGCTGCAAACGCTTCGCGCCGCGCGGCGCTCCGCCTTCGTGAAGTTCGCCTTCGCGAAGCTCGGCTCCGACCAGAACACGCACTTCCTCTCGAGCCGACCGGCGTCGACGAGCCGCCGGACCCAGCGCGCGACGCGCTTGCTGTCGCAATCCGCCAGCACGAACACGAGACGGCCGAGCTGGTGGGCCGCCTCGATCGCCACGGCTGCGTGTTCGAGCGCGTCACTTCCGTCGAGATCGGTGACCACGACTTCGTGTCGCTCCAGGATTCGACCGCGCGCGGCGCTGATCGCCGCGATCACGCGGCGCGCCGCCTCGCGCTCGACGAACCACGTCACCGCCGGCGTCGGAATCAGTCCGCAGCGAGCGGCGACCCGCGCTCGCCGCGCGGCGCTCGATCGATCGACGTCGGCGCCGAGCCGCGCGCGCGCACGCGCGAGGCCGTCGGGGTCGTACACCTGCTGCGCGGTCTCCAGCCCGTCCACGTGCCGCATGAGCTCGCCGAGCAGGAGCGCGAGCTCCTTGAAGCGGTGCGCGGCGAACGCAGCCCCTTCGAGCTTCTCGCGCTCGTCCCAGCGGACGAACGCCAGCAGGTCGGCCCACCGACGCAGCGGATCCGAGGCGTCGCCCTCGAGCCAGGCCTCGCGCACGAACGCGTGAATCGCCGCTCGATCGCGCGCCACGACCTCGGGCGCGCGCACGCGCAGCGCCTTGCGCGCCCACCGATACCACGCCGCGTCGCGGTGCGCCGGTCGCTCGAGCGTTCGCCGGCGCGCGCTCGCGTTCCGCGTGCGGCTCGAGTCGCTGTTCGGATCGTGGTGCGCACCGCGCAGGTTCGGGCCCACCGCCGCATCGGCGAGCACGAGCGCGGGCATCGCTGCGTAGAACCGGGCCTGACGCTGCCGCACGGCGGGCTCGCTCGCGACGGAGAGCTCGCGCGCCGCGCGCTGCGCGTGCTTGCTGAGATCGACGCGCCGCTGCGCGATTGCCTCGCGCGACGCCGGCGAGAAATTCCACGCCGCGAAGAAGACCCGCGCCGCGACGTCGACGAGCCAGAGCTGGAACGGGTGGTAGTAGAGCTCCGTCCATCCGTCGGCGTCCGCGGCGGAGCCGTGCGTGCTCCACGGCTCGTACCCGGTGAAGCTCGCGATCTCGCGGCGATCGGAGCCCTTCGGACTCACGAACAGCGGGACCACGAGCCGCATCCGATGCAGCGCCTCGAGCACCGACTGCATCGAACCGTTGCCAAGATGCGCAGCCACGCCGGCGCGGACGCACAACCGACCGAACTCGTCGGCGTTAAGCAGTCGGTGCTGCGGGAACGGAACGCGAGCTACGGCACGCGCGGCCCGCTCGTGCAACTCCGACAGCGCCTCCCAGGTGAGTACGGGTTCAGAGGTCGTCACGCTGCTCGGTCACGGTCGCGCTGCTCGGCTCGGTGTCACAGCCATCGTATTCCGCGACTCGAGAACGCGCCGCGCCGTTGCGCGCGCGGAAGACGAGCCGACGCGCGATCGCGCTCAGTGCCCGCTCGGCGCGGTCGCGACGTCGGAAGCGAGCTGAACTTCTTTCCACTTCCCGCGCCGGAACAGCGCGATCGCGACCGCGGCGATCACCGACTCCGCGATGCACACCGACCAGAAGACCCCGTCCTGCTCGAGCCCGAGCGGGTGCGCGAGCGTCCACGCGAGCGGGATCTGGAAGCACCAGAAGCAGAAGAAGTTGATCCGGGTCGGCGTCCGCGTGTCGCCGGCTCCGTTGAACGCCTGCGCGATCACCATCCCCCACGCGTAGAACACGTAGCCGTACGACAGCGTGCGCAGCGCGTGCACGCCGACCTCGAGCGTCGGCGGGTTGCTGGTGAAGCACGCGACGAGCTGCGGTGCGAACGCGACGAAGGTCGCCGTCACCGCGCACATGAACGCCATGTTCATGAAGCCGGTCAGCCACACGGACCTCTCCGCGCGCGCGGGCTGCCCGGCGCCGAGATTCTGGCCGACGAGCGTCGCCGCCGCGTTCGAGAGTCCCCAGGCGGGCATCAGCGCGAAGATCACGATGCGAATCGCGATCGAGTACCCGGACAGGACTTCCTTGCCGAACGGCGCGACGATCTTGAACAGCGCGACCCAGCTCGCCGTGGCGATGAAGAGCTGCGCGACGCCGCCGGTCGAGAGGCGCACGAGCTCGGCGACGATCGGCCGCTCGACGCGCGCGGCCGGACCGCGCAACGTGATCGCGCCGCTGCCGCGGCGCAGCATCCAGCACTGGTACGCGACGCCGATGCTGCGTCCGGTCAGCGTCGCCATGCCCGCGCCCGTGACGCCGAACGCCGGGATCGGACCGAGACCGAAGATCAGGATCCGGTCGAGCACGATGTTGAGCCCGTTCGCGAGCAGCAGCGTGCGCAGCGCGAGCGCGGGGTCGCCCGCGCCGCGGAAGATCGCGTTGTTCAGGTACAGAAACAACACGACGCCGCTGCCGCCGAGCGTGAGGCGCGTGTACGTCGTGCCGGTCTCGATCACCTCCTGCGGCGCGCCCATCCAGCGCAGCAGCGTGTCGGGGAACAGCAGGCCCGGCAGCCCGAGCACGATCGAGAGCACGAGTCCGAGCGCGATCGCCGCGCTCGCGCCGCGCACGGCTCCGTCGACGTTCTTCTCGCCGACGCGCCGCGCGACGAGCGCCGTCGTCGCCATCGCGAGGCCGACGCCGAACGCGTAGACGATCGTCAGCATCGCCTCGGTCAGGCCGATGGTCGCGACCGCCGCGTCGCCGATGTGCGAGACGAAGTAGATGTCGACGATCGAGAACGTCGACTCCATCGCCATCTCGAGCACCATCGGCAGCGCGAGGATCCACACCGCGCGCCCCAGCGGACCGCGCGTGCAGTCCTGCGGCTCGCCGCGCAGCGACGCGAGCACGACGCGCCACCACGAGCGCGAATCGACGGGCGGCGGCTGCGGTTCCATGGCGGCGCAACAAGATGCCGGACGCCCGCCGGCGAGCCCAGAGCGAATCGAGCCCGGCCCTGCGAGGGGCCGGGCTCGGCGCGAGTGCGCGAGCCGCTCAGGACGGTCGCGCGCGCGGCTCGAGGGACGCGCTAGCCCTACTCGAGCTCAGTCGTCCTCGAGCTCGGCCCGCACGTAGAACGCGCGGGCCTGACCGGCGACGCCGCTGCCGATGCCTTCGACGCGCAGCTCGACGACCTTGCCGGACGGCAGCGTGTCGAACAGCGCCTGCAGGCTCGCCGCCGATGTCGCATCGCCGTGGTACACGCAGTTCGGCTCGAGCTCGAACGTGACGCTGCCGCTCGACACGCCGTTGCCGAACGTGTGCACGACCGTCCCGTTCGCGACGAGCGTCCCGCCCGCGGCGTCGACGTCGGTCGCGACGCCTTCGAGGCGCCCGGCCTTCACGTTGACCTTCGACGCATCGACGCTCGGCACGGCCGGCGTCGACGCCGGCGCGAGCTCGCCCTCGACCTCGACGCCCAGGCCGAGGATCAGGTCGGCGCTCGTGAGCGCGGGATCCTGCTTCGTCTTCAGCACGAACGATGCGCCGATCGCGTTCACGGTGACGTCGGTGTTCGACGACGCGACGGTGTCCGGGATCCAGTGCGAGCTCGCGTGCAGGCGCATCTCGAAGCTCGTCGGCAGCCCCGCGAGATCGGTCACGGTCCCGCCGAACTCCGGATCCTCGGTGTGGATGACCACCTTCGACGCGGGGAACGGCTCGCTGACGAACGACGCGAAGCGCACGTCGACGCGCTGGCCGACCGCGAGCGAGGCCGACGTCGTCGGCGCCTCGTCGCCGAGATAGAACTTCGTCGACGCGCCGTACGCGACCTCGATCGACGCGGGATTGCCGTAGCTCGCGAGCACAGGCAGCGCGATCGCCTCGCCCTTCTTGATGTCGCCGATCGCGAACTCGAACGAGTCCGCGTCCTTCGCGAGCACGAGGCCCGACATCTTCACGACGTTGCTCTGCCCCGGACCGCCCGCGTGGCTCTCGATCTCGATGCGCTTGGCGACGACGTAGGACTTGGCGTCGAGCGTGCCGCGGATGTCGAGCAGGGTCTTGTTGTGGATCAACTCGTCGTAGAACGCATCCGGCGTCGCGAACGGCGCGCCGTCGATCCCGATCAGCAGCGTCGTCGGCGATAGCTGCACGTGCACGAGACCGAGCCACGTCTGCATCGCGTCGTCGGTGTAGCCCTGGACGTTGATCGTCTTGTTGTGCTTCGAGAAGCCCTTCGTGAGACCGACGAGCCCGTCGATCGTCGGCTCGCCGCCGGACGGGCCGTGGTCGAGATCCGCGCGCGGTTCGAATGCGATCGGCGGCGCGAGCACGCTGCCCGAGAGCGACACGCCGAGATCGACGTCGATCGCCGCGCGCTCGTAAGAACCGCCGGTCACGACGAGCGGCGTCCCGAACTCGAGCGTCGCCGTGTGCGACACCGCGTTGACCGCGACGTGCGCGCCGTTCTGCGCGACCGCGACGTACGAGCCGGGCAGGAATCCGAGCACGGCGCCGGTGTAGGTGCCGGGCGCGATGCCGAGGCTCGTCAGCCACTTGTGCGAAGTCGTGAGGCCGAGCAGCTCGAGCTCGACCGGTTGCAAGACCACGTCGCTCGAGAGCACACCGTCCGCGCGCACGAGGCGCAGCGAATCGACCGTCGCGCGGAACGCGAGCAGCTCGTCCGCCGGCGCGTCGCCGATCAGGATGTCGAGCGCACCGCCGCCGCCGCCCATCCCGCCGCTGCTGCTGCCACCTCCCCCGCCGCCGCCGCAGGAAGCGGCGAGCGCGGCGACGGACAGCAGTGCGCCGGCCGTCAGGGTTCCGAGGATCGAGAGCGGACGAACGATCGAGCGGTTGTTGCAGCGCATGGGGCGGGGCTCGCTGGGTCTTGCGCGCGTCTCGCGGGGGCGAGGACGGCGCGCCGTCGGGGGTCGGCAATGGCCCGCGATCGAGGGGCCGGCTCGATCGCGCAAGGCGTCAAGCTCCGAACTTAGCCCAGGCTCCCGTGGTGGGAAGCCCCGGATTCCAGCGGCGGGCCGGCGGTCCGCGCCCGTTCAGCCCGTCTTGCGCTTCGACCAGGCCGCGAGGACCCTGGCCTCGGCCTCGGCGCTGATCCCCGCGCGCAGCTGCTTGCGCCGCTCGGCCGGTTGCTCGAACCACCACGCGAGCGTCGCCGCCACGGTGTCGTCGATCGAGCGGAACTTCAGTCCGGCGTCGATCGCGCGCTGGTTGCTCCACGTGTGGAAGCCCTTCGAGTCGCCGGTGTACGGCACCCAGATCGGGATGCCGCCGTCGCCCTGCTCGCCCTGTTCGGCGAGGAAATCCGCCGGCACCCACGTCGGCGAAAGCTGCGTGCCCGCGGCGCGCGCGCAGCTCTCGAGCAACCCGCCCATCGTCAGGCGCTCGCCGGGACCGCACGCGTTGAAGCGACCGACCGTGCCGTTCTCCGCCGCGTGCACGGCGAACTCGCCGAGGTCGCGCACGTCGATGACCTGCACCGGATCCGTCGGCGCGCCCGGCGCGAGGATGTTGCCGCCGCGCACGACGCGCACCGGCCAATACGTGAAGCGATCGGTCGTGTCCTTCGGGCCGACGATGAAGCCCGGCCGGATCACGCACGCGCGCTTCTCGAACGCGGCCTCCGCCGCTTGCTCGCACAGCGCCTTGAGCGAGCCGTAGTACTCGTAGTTCTTGCCCATCTCCTCGAGCGTCGGATCGGGCATCGTCGCGACGGCCGCATCCTCGTTCGCGCCTTCGACGTCGTTCTTCGCGTAGCACGAGATGCTCGAGATGAACGTGTAGTGACCGCAGTTCGGCGCGAGCAGCTCGGCCGACGCCTTGACGTGCCGCGGGAAGTAACCGCAGTCGTCGATCACCGCGTCGAACTTGCGACCCTCGAGCGACTTCAGCCCTTCGCCCTTCTTCGGATCGCGATCGCCGCGCAGCTTCTCGAGCTCGGGGAACCAGTCGGCGTTGTGCTTGCCGCGGTTGAACAGCGTGACCGTGTGTCCGCGGCGCTTGGCGGCCTCGACGATCGCGGGCCCGAGGAAGATCGTGCCGCCGAGGATCAGGATCTTCAGCGGTCGCGCCGCGCGCGCACCCGGATCCTGGAGCGCGGTGTTCGCGCGTGCGCGCGCTCCGAGCAGCGCGGCGGATGTTCCGAGCAGAGTGGCGGCAGTCACGAATTCGCGGCGAGTGGAGCTCATGGGTTCCTCTTGTGGCCCCACTCCAAGAGCGCGACGTGCGCGTGTCAATCGCCGCGCCGTCGGTATTGCGGCGGCCTTACCCCTCTCGAGCGTGCCGCTCACAGTCCGCGCCGTGCGCAGTATGTTGGAAGGCGCGATGAGTTCACGAGCGGAGCAGACGCGACGCGGGCGCTCCGCGGGGCCGATCCTCGTCGCGCTTGCGTTGCTCGTCGCGCTCGCCGGCTGGTGGCTCGCGCGCGCGACGAGCGCGCGGCCCGCCGACGCGTCGAGCGCGGCGAAGGCGGACGCCGAGCGCGCGCCGCGCGCGGACGCGGCGCTGGAGTCGGAGCGGCCGGGCGAGGACGCGCCGGCGGCGGCCAACGACCGCGCGGCCGCGGTCGAGCTGCAAGCGCCGACCAGCGCGCCGAACACGGCGCCGGTGCAGCACGCGCTCGACGTGCTGGTCACCGACGAGCTCGGCCGCGCGGTCGCGGGAGTCGAGGTCACCGCGGGCCAGCTCGACGAGACCGGCTTCCAGCGGATCGTCGACGAGACCATGCGCGCCCGCACCGATGCGACGGGACGCGCGCGCGTGCCGTTCGAGGACACGGCGGAACTGCGCCCGAACCGCGCGTGGCTCGACGTGACGTCGGACGTCGAGCCCGCGCTGGCCGTCGAGCCGCGCCACCGCGCGGGCGAGACGCTGCACTTCGTGACGCCGCTGCTCGGCACGGTCGTCGTGATCGTCACCGACGTCGACGGCGCGCCGATGCGCGACGCGGCGCAGGTCTTCGTCTGCGGCGTGGCCGCGGGCGCGCGCGGCAAGGCGCTGTGGGGCGCGTTCGATCCGACGACGTGTGCGCGCGGGCCGCTCGTCGGCGATCGCGCGCGCTTCGAGCACGTCGCGCTCGACTGCGAGCTGCGCATCGCCGTGCGCCGCGAAGGCAGTCAGACCGATCACGCGTTCGCGGACGCGGCGCCGCGGCCGCGGCCCGCGCACGTCGAGGTCCCGGTGCAACTCTCGCCGACGATGCCGATCCTGACCGGGCGCGTCGTGCGGCCGGACGGCGCGCCGTACGCGCAGCGCACGCTCGACGCGCAGCTGCGCGGCGCGCTGATCGGGCCGCGCGACCAGCTGTGCGGTCGGCCGCAGACGGACCCGAACGGCGGCTTCCGCTTCGAATTGCAGGGCTCGCCGAGCGCGACCGGCGACGTCGCGCTCGCGCTGCTGTCGACTGAGCCGCGCGAGCACGCGCGGCACGAGGCGCGCGCACAGCTGCGGCTCCCGTTGGCGAACGGGCTCGTCGACCTCGGCACGCTCGTGCTGCAACCGCCGGCCGTGCTGCTCGCCGGACGCGTGGTCGACGCGCGCGGCGCGCCGGTCGAAGGCGCGCGCTTCGAGCTGTACGAGCCCGTGCACCTCGGCGGGAGCACCGAGCCGTCGTGGTGGAACGCGATCGCGTTCGCCGACGACGTGCGGTCAGACGCGAACGGCGAGTTCACCATCCACGGATCGAGCGCGGCGACGAAGCTCGCGGTGCGCGCGAGCGCGAGCGCGCTTGCTTCGCCCTCGCTCGAGTTCGCGCCGGGCGCGCTCGGCGTCGAGCTCGCGCTGCGCGCGCTCGGCGGGCTGCGCGGGCGCGTGCTGCTCGATCCTCCGTCGCTCGCCAGCGCGTGCGCGGTGCGGATCCTGCGCGACGGCGTCGCTGACGCCGGCTACGAGCAGCGCGAGGTCGCGCGCGAGCTCGATGCCGACGGCGGTTTCGCGTTCGACGGCCTCGAGCCGGGGATCTGGGAGGCGCGCGTGACGCGGCGCGACGACAGGGAACCGCTGGCCGCGGTCGAGGACCTGCGCGTCGAGGCGGGCGCGGTGCTCGAGGATGCGCGGCTGAATCCGCTCGATCTCGGCGGCAAGCTGCGCCGGCTGCGCATCGAAGTGGTCGATTCCTCCGGCGCCGCGGTCGAGCGCGCGCGCGCAACGTTCCGGCCGACGCATGCGGAGACCGAGACGCGTTGGTCGACGTGCGAGATCGCGGGCGGCGCGCTCGAGCTGCTCGTGCGCGAGCTGCCGCTCGAGATGCGCATCGAGGCGCGCGGTTACCTGTCGGTCGAGCTCGCCGCGGTCACCGGCGACGTGCGCGCGACGCTGGGAAAGGCGCCGCTGCTGCGCTTCGCACTCGCCGACCCGAGCAAGCTGCCGGGACCGCCGATCCACATCGCGCCGGCGCTCGTGTCGCTCGACGGCGGCGCAGGCGTCGAGCAGAGCGTCGATCTGTACTTCGACGCGCGCGGCGAGATCGAAGTGCACGCGGCGCGGCTCGGGCGGCACCGGCTGCGCTGGCACGTCGCGCGCCGCGAGCAGACCTTCGGATTCGGAACGCTCGTCGACCCGCCGCAGGCGTTCGAGTTCGACGTGCTGCCGGGCGGAACGTCGGCGCAGATCGTCGAGCTCGACTTCGACGCGGCGTGGATGGCGCAGCAGGCGGCCGCGCTGCACTTCTGAGGGACGACGCGATGTCCGCCGCTCGCAACGACCGCACGAAGCTCGCGCTCGGCGCCCTCGCCTGCGGCGCGCTCGTGCTCGCGGTGCTGCTCCCGGTGCTCGGGCGACCGGCGCCGTCGTCGATGGAGGTCGCGCTGCAGCGCTCGGCCGCCGCCCGCGAACGCGCGAACGCGCTGCTCGAAGCCGCGCCGGAGTCGCAGGCGACACCGCCGGAGGAGCGCGACGAGCTGCGAGCGCCCGCGACCGAACCAGGCGCCGCGACCGCGCGTCGCACGCTGCCCGTGCCGGCGCTCGCCGAACCCGGGGCCATCGCATTCGACGGCACGCTCGCGCTCGACACGCTGAGGATCCGCGTCGCGACGGCGGCGGGCGCGCCCGTGCACGGCATCCGCGTCGAACTCGACCTCGGCGCGGACGGAGAGCAACTGCCGCTCGTCGATTCGCTCGCGCGCGCGTGGACCGACGCCGACGGCCGCGCGCGCATCGAGCTGTCGGCGGACACGCCGCTGCCGAGCACGGCGCGCGTCGTCGCCGACGCGCTCGCCGCGCGGCCGATCAGCGCGCGCATCGAACCGCACCACGTCGCGGGTGACGTCGTCGAGCTCGTCGCGCCGGCGCTGGGGAGCGTGGAGGTGCTCGTGGAGGACGCCGGTGGCGCGCCGCTGCGCTCGCTCGCGAGCGTCGAGCTCGCCGCGGTCGGAGGCCGCCGCAACAGCGCGCCGCTGGCGGATGGACGCGCGGTGTTCGAGTTCGTCGAGGTCGGCTGCAACCTCCGCGGCTCAGTCCAGCGGCACGGAGCGACGGCCGCGGTGCACTTCGAGGGCCCCGGCCCGATCGCGGCTTCGCAGCGCGCGCGGTTGTACGTGCGCCTCGGAACGACGAACCCGATGTTGGTCGGAGCGCTCGCCGGCGCCTTCGGCGGCGTGCCCGCGGAGCTCGAGTTCAGCGCGAGCCTGGTCGACGACGCGGCCCCCGAGAACGCCGTCGAGCTCGGCACGACCTGGACGGACGACGAGGGACGCTTCCGCATCGACCTCGACGCGCCGCTGCGCGCGCGCGGCGCGCTCGCGCTGCGGCTCCTCTCGGTCGCCGCGCACGACGCCGCGCCGTACCGCGCCCGCGTCGCGCTCGCGCTGCCGTTCGACGCGGGCGTGCGCGACGTCGGAGTGGTGCGCTTGGAGCCGCTGCCGCTCGTTGCCGGCGGTCGGGCGTTCGGCCCGCGCGGCCCGGTGCACGAGTCGCTCGACTTCGAGTTCTTCGCGCGCACGACGCACCCGACGGGAGCCACGGTATGGGAGCCCCTGCACTTCGATCACGTCGCGGCCAAGCGCTACGGCGGTGAGTTCAGCATCTACGGAGCGTGCGAGCTCGCGTCGCTCGGCGTCCGCGTCCGTGCGTCCGGCGCGGCGTCGGAGATCGTCGAAGTCGAGCGCGGCTCGACGGGCGGCAGCGTCTGGCTTGCGCCGAAGCGCTGACGCCTGCCACGCTGATCCGCGCATGCCGAAGGCGTCCCACTCCGCTCCCCGCCTGCGCTTCGAGCCGCTCGTGCCCGCACTGTGGCCCGCGCTCGAGCAACTGTTCGGCGCGCGCGGCGCCTGCGGCGGCTGCTGGTGCATGTGGTGGCGACTCAAGCGCTCCGACTGGGTCGCCGGCAAAGGCGCGTCGAACAAGCGCGCGTTCCGCCGCATCGTCGGCGCCGGCCCGCCGCCCGGCGTGCTCGCGTTCAGCGGCGACGAGCCGATCGCGTGGTGCGCGCTCGCACCGCGCGACGACTACCCGGTGCTCGCGCGCTCGCGCACGCTCGCGCCGGTCGACGCGCAACCCGTGTGGTCGATCACGTGCTTCTTCGTCGCGAAGGACTGGCGCAAGAAGCGCGTGTCGAGCGCGCTGCTCGACGCAGCGGCGAAGTTCGCGCGCAAGGGCGGCGCGCAGCGGCTCGAGGGCTATCCGGTCGATCCGCAGAAGGGCCCGCTGCCCGACGCGTTCGCGTGGACGGGCACGCTGAAAGCATTCGAGCGGTCGGGCTTCCGCGAGGTCGCCCGCCGCTCGAACTCGCGCCCGATCGTGCGGCGCGAGCTCCGTTGAGCCCGGCTGCACCGGCGCGCACCCTTCTCGAACCGCCCAGTCTCCTCCGGTCGGTCGAGTCGTCGAAGTTCAGTTCGTCGCGCGTCAGTCCGTCGCGCGCATCGCGAGACGGCACGCATCCGCCATCGCGTTCGTGTGCGCGCGGTAGTTGACGCCCTCGAGCAGCGCCGTCGACCACGGCAGCGGATCCGCATCGGCCACCTCGCCGAGCGCGCGGATCGAGAGCGCGCGGTCCTGGCTGCTGCGCGAGCGATCCTGCGCGGCCGCGAGCAGCGCGCCGAGCGCGCGCCTGTCGCCGGCGAGCCCGATCGCCGCGTGCAGCGACGTGCGCGCCTCGCGGCTCGGCTCGTCCTCCGCCCAGTGCAGCAGCGTCGGCACGAGCTCGGGATCCTCGAGCAGCACGAGCGCGGTCGCGATCTGCTCGAACAGCACCGGCTGCGTGCGCGCCGCGGCGAGCTCGCGCCGCAGCTCCGGCACCGCGTCACGCGCGTCGACGAGACCCAGGCCCAGCGCCGCCCAGCCGCGCAGATCGGCGCCGCGCGCCGTGCGGAACGCCGCGAGCAGCGCCGGCACCGCCGCGCGATCGCCCGCCAGGCCGAGGCCGACGCACGCGGCCGAGCGCACGTCGGTCGACGATCCCTTCTCGAGCGCGTGCACGAGCGCGCGCTGCGCTTCTGCCGGCAGCGCCTGCGACGATTCGCGCAGCGTCCGCCCGAGCAGTCCGAGCGCGAGCGACGCCCAGCCGCCGCCGCCCGAGCGATCGCGTTCGATCTTGCGCGCAAGGTGCAGCGCCGCGTCCGCCGTTCCGGCGAGCTTGTCGGCGCCGGCACCCGGGCGCGCCGCCGCTTCCGCGAGCGCGATCATCGAGAAACCGCGCGCTTGCCCATCCGGCAGATCGCCCGCCGCGACGAGGCCTTCGCGCACGTCGCGATCGAGCGCCTCGGCATCCGCGTCGCCGACGTGGCCGAGCGCGAGCACCGCGCTCTGCACGACCTCGGCATCCGCGCGGCGCTTGCGCGAAGCGATCTCGCGCAGCGCGTCGATCGCCTCGCCGCGCAGCGCGCTGCCGTCCTTGCCGTCCGCCTGCAGACCGCCCAGCAGACTGCCCAGCGACGTCGCCGCGTGCGCGCGCACCGAGCGGTGTGCGTCCTTCGACTGCAGCACCGCGAGCAGCGCGCGCACCTGCGCCTCGCGCGAGCCCGCGGCGATGCGATCGCCGTCGCGCGAATCGGGATCCGACGCGACCGGCACGATGCCGAGGCCGAGCGCGCACGCGGCGTCGACGTCGTTGCCGGCGAAGTCGACGCGCTGCAGGCTGCGCACGAGGTGGTGCACGACGAAGCGCCGCACGTCCTCGCGCTCGCTGCGGTGGCCGAGCAGCGCGAGGCCGAGCGCGGCGATCGAGCGCACGCGCTCGTCGACGTTCGCGTCGCGCATCAGGTCGCCGACCTTCTCGCCCTCGAGGATGCGCGCGAGCATTTGCGCCTGCTCCTCGCTGCCGAACGCGCCGAGCGCGAGCACGGCGCCTTCGAGCACGGGCTGATTGCGGATCGACAGCGACGGCTGGAGCGCGGCGAGGATGCGCGAGCGCGACAGCGGATCGCACTCCTCGCCCAGGCGGGCGAGCGCGAACAGCGTGCTCTGCGTCAGCGCCGGGTCGCGCGATTCGCGCAGCGTCTCGATCAGCGCGGGCACGACCTCGAGCCGCACGCGCTCGCTCGCGCTGCGCTCGGTCACAGCCCCGGTCGCGACGCGGCCCTCGACGTTCAGCACGTGGCGCTCGATGTCGAGCAGGCTGCGCCGATTGCGCTGCCACCACGCGCGCCAGTCGGAGTCGTCGGCCTGCCACTCGGTCGTCGCGCCATACAAGGCCGGTGCAGCGTCGGTGCACGGCGGGATGAAGACAGGACCGCTCGCCACCGGCGCGCCGCCGCTGCCCGACGGCAGCGGCGTCGACGGCCCGCTGCCGCTCGGCACCGTGCCGGTGGAGACGGGGCCGGTGCCCGAGTCGCCGGGACCCGGGAAAGGCGTCGTCGGCGACGCGAACCCGGGGCTCCCCGCGCTCGGAGCGCCGGGCGTGACGGAGCCCGGGCTGGTCGTCCCACCCGGTGCGGGATCGGGTCGCGTCGGCTGCGTGTGCTCGCCGCTGCCCGAACCACCGCCCGATCCGCCCTGACTCGGCGGCGGCGCGGCGCAGCAGTAGTGGCGCGCCGGACCGACGGCCCACGTCGGCGCGAGCTGACCGGAGACGATCGCCAGGAGCAGTGCGGGCAGGAAGCGGAACGGTCTCATCGGATTGGTTCTCCTCGGTTCGCCTCGGTTCGCCTCGGTTCGCCTCGGTTCTCCTCGAAGCGCATCCGACGCGAGTTCGCCGCGGCAACGGTTCGCACCGTTGCGGGGAAGCTGCGGGGTGCTGCGGGGGAGCTCTTTGGGGACGAGCTTGCGAGCGCGGCGCGCGCGCCTGCAACGCTCGTGCCGCCGGCCGACCGAACGAATTCGGCCGCGCGCGCGTCGCGCAGGGCCCCGCGATCGGGAACGCGCCGCGCGCTTTCGAACGCGAGCGTGCGACTGCGCTACGCGCGCGTCGCGGCGCGCGCACGCCGCGCCGCTACCAACGCGTCATCGCGAGCAGGCCCTGCTCCGAACCGAGGAACTCGGTCTCGACCTGGAGTTGCGAGCCGTGCAGCAGCCCCTGGAACCAAGGCATTTCGTCGCGATCGGCCGCGCGCGACAGCGCGCGCACGACGAACGCCCGCGACTGCGGCCCGCGGTCCGTCTCGGCGAGCAGCGCGAGCAGCGCGTCGATCGCGTGCTCGTCGCCGCTGCGGCCGACGCCCTCGAGCAGCGCGGCCTGGCGCTCGAGGCTGCCGGTCTTGCGCACGAGCTCGATCAAGCGCGCCGCGACCTCCGGTTCGTCGAGCAGCACCAGCGCGATCGCGCTGTTCTCGGTCACGCGCGCCGCCGTTCCGACGTCGGCGAGCTGCAGCTTCAGCGCGTCGATCTCCTGCACCGCGCCGGCGAAGCCGATCGCGAGCGCGGCCGCGGCGCGCACGACCGGATCGCGGCCTTGGAACGCGTCGCGCGCGAGATCCGGCACCGCTTCGGGATCGCGCGACAGTCCGCGCGCGAGGTCGATCGCCGCGAGATCGTCCGACGACTGCGATTCGTGCGCGGCGCGCGCGAGCCCCGCCAGCACGTCCTTCGACTGCGGCAGCCCGCTCGCGGTGCGCTCGCGCGCGAGCAGGCCGAGCCCGAGCGCCGCCCAGCCCTGCGCGCCGGAGCGACCGCGCACGAGCTCGCGCAGCAGCACTTCCTCGGCCGGCACGAGCCCGGCGAGCGGCTCCTTGCCGCTGCCCTTGCGCGCCGCCGCCTCGGCGAGCGCGACGAGCGCGAAGCCGCGCGACACCGGATCGGCGAGGTCGGTGGCTTCCGCGAGCGCCTTGCGCGCGGCGACGTCGGCCTCCGACGTGCCCGAATCGGCGATGTGTCCGAGCGCGAGCAGCATCCCCTGCACGACCTCGCTCTCGGCGCGCTTCGAACGACCGACCGAGCTCACGAGCTCCTCGAGCACCGCCTCGCGCTCCGCGGCGAGTCCCGCGCGACCTTCGAACATCCGCGCGAGCGAGACCGCGGCGTGCGCGCGCAGCGCGCGATCGGAGTCCCTCGAGCGCAGCGCGATCGACAGCACTTCGATCTGCTCCTCGCGCGACGCGGCGGCGTGACTCGGCCCGTCGGCGCTCGGCCGGCCGCTCTCGCGCAACGGCACGATGCCCAGGCCCAGCGCGCACGCAGCGTCGACTTCGCGGTTGCCGAAATCGACTCGCTGCAGGCCCTGCGCGAGCTTGTGCACGACGAAGCGGCGCACGTCCTCGCGCGCGCTGCGCTGCCCGACCAGCGCGAGCGCGAGCGCGGCGCCCGCGCGCTGGCGCGGAGCGACGTCCGCCGGCGCGCCCGGAGTCGCGCCCGCGCCCGGCGCGCCGCCGGTGAACCAGCGCGCGAGCACGACGGCTTGATCGTCCCCGCCGAACACGCCGAGGGCCACGGTGGCCGCGAGCGCGACGTCGGCGTTGGCGCTCGACAGCGCTGCCTCCAGCGTCGCGCGCACGCGAGCGCGCGACGGCGCGTCGCACTCCTCGCCCAGGCGCGCGAGCCCGAACAGCGCGGCGCGCGAGAGCGTCGGTTCCTGGCTCGACGCGTACGCGTCGAGCAGCGCGGGGACGACGCGCGTCGAGACGAGTTGCTTCGGATCCACCGGCGCATCGTCGAGCGCCCCCGCCGTGCGCAGGCGCGTGTCGCGCGCGCGCTCGCGGATGCGCAGCAGCGGCTCCTGGTTCCATTCGAACCACGTCGCGGGCGTCGCCGCCGCTGCGGGCGCGACGCCGAGCGCGCTGCCGCCCGACACGAGCGGCAGGCCCGCCGTCGGATCGCCCGCGCCCGGCGGCGGAGCCTGGCCGCTGACGAGCGGAGCGCCCGGCTGCGCCGTCGAGCCCGGTGCCGGCGCGATCGGCGGCGGATTCGTGTCGCCGGGCCCGGTGTAGCCCGGACCGGGGCCCTTCGGCTTCGGCTTGATGCCGCCGCCCCCACCCGGAACTTGAGCGAGCGCGAACGCCCCCGTGAGAACTGCCGACGCGACGATCAACGACGCACGCGCGTTACGAGATGGGAACGACATGGCGAGTCAGCGCTCGAGACGACGGCCGCGGCACGACCGAGAAGCGACCGGGATCAGCCTATCCAACTGAATCGGGCAACTGGTGTTCCGCTATCGGCCACGCGGGTCGAGCGCTGCAGTGCGCGAATTCGCGCGGCGCCGCGCGCGGCGTCGGAAGCCGGTGGAACGACCCGCCCGAGCGGATATCCTCTGCCCGCCATGACTCGACTCCGCGCGCTGACCCTCCTCGTCGTGCTCGCCCTCGCCTGCACCGGCGCCTGCAAGTCGATCAGCGTCGGGAAGCCGCGCCCGGACTACGGCCGGCCGCTGCCCGACGGCGCGCCCGCGCTGCTGCCGCTCGGTCCGAACGAGCCGCGCCCCGACTGGTCGGGCGAGTGGAGCAAGCGCGCCGAGATCCTGCCCGCGCTCGAGCACTCGATCTTCTACATGCGCCGCCCGGTCGCGCGGAAGTTCTACCCGCAGGCCGGCATCGAGCACGAAACCGCGTGGCTGTCGCTCGAGCGGTTCCGCGAGCTGCTCAACGAGTCGCCGCTCGGCCTGTCCTTCGCGCGCGCGATCGACCGCGAGTTCGACGTGTACAAGAGCGCCGGCTGGGACGGCGCCGGCGGCGGCGTGCTGTTCACCGGCTACTGCACGCCGATCCTGAAGGGTGCGCTCGAGCCGAGCGCGCAGTTCGCCCATCCGCTGTACGCGCTGCCGCCGGACCTCGAGAAGAGCCCGGACGGCGAGATCATCCGCTGGAAGACGGTCAGCGGGCGCACGCTGCCCTATCCGAATCGCCGCGTGCTCGAGGCGTCGAGCCTGCTCAAGGACAAGGGCCTCGAGCTCGCGTGGCTCGCCGATCCGCTCGATGCGTACATCGCGCACGTCAACGGCTCGGCCTTCATCGAGCTGCCGGACGGCACGCTGCACCGGCTCGGGTACGCGGGCAAGAACGGCCGGCAGTACGTGTCGCTCGGCAAGGAGCTGATCGAGGCCGGCGAGATCTCGCGCGAGGAGATGAGCCTGCCCGCGATCCGCGCGTGGGGCCGGCGCACCGATCCGGCGAAGGTCAAGGAGTTCCTCGACAAGCAGGACTCGTACGTGTTCTTCCAGCCGATCGACGGCAACCCGCACGGCTGTCTCGACGTCGAGGTCACGCACGGTCGCTCGCTCGCGACCGACAAGTCGCTGTTCCCGCGCGCCGCGCTGTGCTTCGTCGACACGCAGGTCAACGGCTCGACCAAGTTCCAGCAGTTCATGCTCGACCAGGATCGCGGCGGCGCGATCCGCACGGCGGGACGCGCGGACATCTACCTCGGCATCGGACCGGATGCGGAGAACGAAGCCGGCCGCACGCAGGGTGAGGGACAGCTGTACTACCTGTTCCTCAAGCCGGAGCGCGTCGCCGAGCTGCGCGCGAGCGGCAAGTACACGCTGCCCGACAAGGATCCGAAGTGGCACGCGGAAGCGCGCTGAGGATGCGGGCATGAGCGCGACCGCGGGCGAGCTCGGGCGCATCGCGGCGGTCTGCACCGGACCCGGCGGCATCCCGAAGCGACCGATCGAGCGCGCGGAACTCGGCGCGCTCGGGCTGGCGGGCGACGCGCACCGCTACAAGGGCCACGGCGGACCGAATCGCGCGGTGTGCATCCTGTTCGAGCAGGACTACGCGGAGCTCGAACGCGACGGCGTGAAGACCAGCGGCCCCGGCACGTTCGGCGAGAACCTGCTGATCGCCGGCGTCGACCGCGATCGGCTGCGCCCCGGCGACCGACTGCACATCGGCGAGCGCGAGGCGGGCGTGGTCATCGAGATCCACGACGTGCGCGAGCCGTGCAAGACGCTGCGCCCGCTCGACGCGCGCTTCCCGAATCTGATGCTCGGGCGCAGCGGCTTCGTCTGCCGCGTGATCCGCGCCGGCGTGCTGGAGCGCGGGCAGCCGGTGCTGGTCGTGCCCGCGCGCGCTCGGGACAGCTGAGGGAGCGGCGGTTACAATCCGCGGGCTCATGCCCGAATACGAAGCCAGGGAGTACGTGATCCGGCCGGTCGAGGGGGACACGCAGATCGAGCTGATCATCTACGGGACGAACGGCCTGCGCTGGGAGTTCGGCATCCCGTACAGCCGCTCGACGGGTCGCTACTCGTTCGAGGAGGTCCACGTGATCGCGATGGACTTCGGCCAAGAGCTCGCGGACAAGCTCACTGACGAGATCGACAAGCTCGTCGAGAAGCTCGTCGCGCAGTAGGTCCCGCGCAGCAGCGCTGCGGCGCGTCTATTGCGGCGCGCGCGCGACGAGCGCGAGCAGCTCGTTGCGCCGCTGCTGATTGCGTTCGAGCTCGAGCGCGTGCCGCGCGATCGACACGGCCTTCGCGACTTCTCCGGCACGCGTGTGGAGCCGCACCAGGTGGTGCAGCGAGCACAGATCGCCCGGATCGAGCACGCTTGCGCGCTCGAACGCGATCGTGGCGGCCGGCGCGGCGCCCGCCAGCTCGTGCAGCATCCCCGCGAGTCGGAATGCGACGGCGCTGTGCGGATCGCGGCGCACGAGCACCGCGGTCCACTCGAGCGCAGCGCGCGCCAGCTCCGGCTCCGCGTTCGCCACGCACGGCTGCGCGCACACCTCGGCGCCGGACAAGAGCCACGCGCCGGGCGCCTGTTCGGCGCCGCCGGCATCGTCGATGCACGCTTGGATCAAGCGCGCGGCTCCGAGCGGATCGTCGGACTGCGCGCGCGCGCCCGCGAGCAGCATGCGGCCCTCGAAGCAGTTCGGATCGAGCTCGACCGAGCGCCGCAGCGGCTCGGTCGCCGCGCGCGGCAGGTCGAGCGCGAGGCGCGTCGCGCCGAGGCCGCGCCAGTGCGCCGCGTCGTTCGGCGCGATCGAGGTCAGGCGCTCGAGATCGCGTTCGGCCGCGCGGTGGAAGCCGAGGCGCTGCGCGAGCTCCGCGCGCTCCGCCAGCAGCGCGACGTCCCCCGGATGCATCGAGAGCCCGCGCGACACGAGCTCGTGCGCATCGTCCTCGCGGTGACGCGCACACAACACGCGCGCGCACTCGAGATACACGGCGGCGGGCTGGCCCGGCTGCAGGAACAGCACGCGCTCGTAGCCGGCCAGCGCGTCGTCCCAGCGCGCGTCGGCGCGCGCGTCGCGCGCGGCGAAGAGCAGTTCGTCCTCGACGGTGGCGGCAGCGCGGCGATCGCCGTGGATCGCGCAACCCGCCGAAGCGAGCGCGAACAGCGTCGCGGACAACAGCGCCGTCGCGCAGCGCTGCCAGTTGGTTTCAGGCCTTGCCATCGAAACTCCCCCTCCTGCGGGCCTTCCCGAGCCCCGCATGGTTCTTCGGAGGAGCGTGCGAACCGACTGCATCCCAGCCGGTGAATCCAGGCGCGGCGATCTAGGAGATTGCATTTCTTTCCGATCCGGACGCGCGCGGGAGCCAGGGCAGCATGCTTAGGCTCCTCACTTCGTTCGGTCACACCTCGCCCCCTCGATGCGCGCGCGGATCCTCTTCCTCGACGTCGGCAACACGCTCGTCCGCGAACGCACTTCGCGCCACGAGCTGTACGCGGCGTGCGCTCGCGCACACGGGCTCGACGTCGACGCCGCGCGCGCGCGCGCCGCGATGGTCGCGGCGCACCGAGCGCTCCCGCTCGTTGTCGACGGCGCATACCGCTACGGCGACGCGTGGTTCCGCAGTTTCATCGAGCGCGTGTTCTGCGTCGACTTCGGGCTGCCGCGCGGCGAGCTCGCCGCCGTTCAGGACGAGCTCTTCGCCACGTTCGAGGATCCCGCGACGTTCGAGCTCGCCGCGGGCGCGCGCGAGCTCGTCGCGGCGCTGCACGCGCGCGGCCTGCGCACCGGCATCGTGTCGAACTGGAGCGCGCGGCTGCCGCGACTGCTCGATCGCCTCGGCTTCGGCGCGTGCTTTGAGCCGCTGGTGTGTTCGGCGCTCGTCGGTTTCGAGAAGCCCGACCCGCGCATCTTCGCGCTCGCGCTCGAGCGCGCGAACGTCGGCGCCGGCGAGGCGCTGCACGCGGGCGACGACGAGCGCAACGACAGCGCCGCCGCGCACAGCGGGATCCACGCGATCCTCGTGGGTCCGCCGAACGGCTCCGCGCAGCCCTCGACGCCGCGTTCCGGAGGCCCGCGCGGGGCTCCCGTCGCGCGGGTGGATGACCTGAACGCGCTGCGCGCGTACATTCTCGCTCTTCGATGACGACCGCCACGCTTGGCGGGAGCGCATGAGCGGCCCCACTCCGGTTCCCCGACCCACCGACACGCGCGCATTCGAGACGCGCTACGCCGAGCTGCGGGGGCGCCTGCTCGCGCTGCGCGAAGCGGTCGGCGCGGTGTTCCTCGGGCAGCAACAGGCGCTCGACGAACTGCTCGCGTGCCTGCTCGCCGGCGGTCACGCACTGATCGAGGGCCCGCCCGGCTTCGGCAAGACGACGCTCGTGCGCGCGCTGTGCCGCGCGGTCGGCCTGCCGTTCCAACGCGTGCAGTTCACGCCGGACCTCTTGCCGTCCGACATCCTCGGCACACGGCTCCTGCACACCGACGGCGGCGGCGCGCACGCGCTGCGGCTGGAGCGCGGACCGATCTTCACGCACGTGCTGTTCGCCGACGAGATCAACCGCGCCAGCCCGCGCACGCAGGCCGCGCTGCTCGAGGCGATGCAGGAGCACCAGGTCACGCTGCACGGCGAGACGATCGCGCTCCCCGATCCGTTCTTCGTGGTCGCGACGCAGAATCCGATCGAGCTCGAGGGGACGTATCCGCTGCCCGAGGCGCAGCTCGACCGCTTCCTCGCGCGCATCGAGCTCGCGCCGCCCGACGAGGCCGCGCTCGTGCGCGTGCTCGAGGCGACGACGGGCGCGCGCGTGCCCGAACCGGCGGTCGCGCTGTCCGCCGCACAGCTCGTCGAGCTGCGCGCGCTCGCGAGCGAGCTTCCGATCGCGCGCGAGCAGCTCGCGCGCGCCGCGCGCATCGTGCTCGCGACGGATCCGCGCCGCCCGGAGGCACCGGAGGCCGTACGCGCGAGCGTGCGCTTCGGCGCGAGCCCGCGCGGCGCGCAGGCGATCGTGCGCCTCGCCAAGGCGCGCGCGCTGCTCGACGGCCGGCTGCACGTCGAGACCGGCGATCTCGCCGCCGTCGCGAAGCCGGCGCTGCGCCACCGCATCGTGCGCTCGTTCGACGCCGAGGCTTCCGGCGCGCATCCCGACGAGCTCGTGTCGGCGGCGCTCGCGGCCGCCGGCGTCCGCTGAGCGCCCGCTCCCCACGGATCCAACCATGGACTGCAAAGTCGTCCTCGTTCAGAACAATCCCGCGCTCGGCCACGTGCGCAGCAATCTCGAGCAGCACGTCGCGAGCGTCGAGGCCGCGATCCGCGCGGGCGCCGACCTCGTCGTCTTCCCCGAGCTCTCGCTGACCGGCTACTTCCTGAAGGATCAGACCTACGAGCTCGGCCTCGAGCCCGACGCGCCGCTGCTCGCGCCGCTGCTCGAGCTGTCGAAGAAGATCTCGATCTCCTTCGGCATGGTCGAGCGCAGCCGCGAGCAGCGCCTGTACAACGCGCACGTGTTCCTCGAGCAGGGCCGCGTGCTCTCCGTGCACCGCAAGGTGCACCTCGTCACGTACGGAATGTTCGACGAGAGCCGCGACTTCGCGGCCGGCGACCGCTTCCAGTTCGTCGAGAGCCGGCTCGGGCGCTTCGGGTTCCTGGTCTGCGAGGACATGTGGCACCTCGGCGGCACGTACCTGCACTTCATGAACGACGTCGACGCGCTGATCGTGGCGAGCGCGAGCCCCGGCCGCGGCGCGGACGCGAGCGGCGAGAGCCTCGCCAGCGTGCGCATCTGGCAGACGCTGCTCGGCGCGGTCTCGCTGTTCACGCAGACGTTCGTGCTGTACGCGAATCGCGTCGGTTGGGAGGACGGCATCTCGTTCTCCGGCCAGACCTGCGCGTTCGATCCGTTCGGCCGCCGCATCGGCATGCTCGAGGGCTTCGATCCGGGCGAGCTCGCCGTCCACATGCGCTCGTCCGAGTTGCAGCGCGCGCGCGTCACGACGCCGCTGCGCCGCGACGAGAAGCCGTGGGTGCTGCTCGGCCAGCTCGAGCAGATCTCAGGCCTCCGAGCGAAGCCCTCCGCCGAGCGCGCCTGATCCGACACGCGCGATGAAGCACGCCAGTCCCCTCGACATCCAGCCCGACCTCGTGGTCGACCTGCTCGTGCGCTTCCTGCGCGAGGAGATCGGTCAGTCGGGCTTCGACCGCGCGGTCGTCGGCCTGTCCGGCGGCCTCGATTCGGCGGTCGTCGCGGCGCTGTGCGCGCGCGCGTTCGGGCCCGCGCACGTGCTCGCGGTCACGCTGCCGTACCGCACGTCGAATCCCGAGAGCGAGGCGCACGCGAAGCTGGTCGCCGATCACCTCGGGCTCGCGATGCGGCGCGTCGAGATCACGCGGATGGCCGACGGCTACCTCGACCAGGAGCGCGTCGAGCTGCCGCTGCGCCGCGGCAACGTGATGGCGCGCAGCCGGATGATCGTGCTGTACGACCTGTCGGTCGAGTGGCGCGGGCTCGTCGTCGGCACGAGCAACAAGACGGAGATCCTGCTCGGCTACACGACGCAGTGGGGCGACGGCGCGCACGCGGTGAATCCGCTCGGCGACTTGTACAAGCACCAGGTCTACCAGGTCGCGCGGCACCTCGAGCTGCCGCGCGCGGTGATCGACAAGGCACCGTCGGCGGATCTGTTCGCCGGGCAGACCGACGAGGCCGAGCTCGGGTTCACGTACGCGGCGGCCGACGCGATCCTCTACCACCTGATCGACGAGCGCTACAACGAGGAGGAGCTCGTCGCGCTCGGTCACTCGCGCGAGCTGATCCGCAAGATCGTCGATCGCGTCGTGCGGTATCAGTTCAAGCGACTGCCGCCGCTGATCGCGAAGCTGTCGCTGCGCACCGTCAATCGCGACTTCCGCTACTTGCGCGACTGGGAACACTCGCGCTGAGCGCGGAGCGAGCGCGAAGCGCTACAGCAGGCTCGCGACCTGCCACGCCGCGAAGCGCGCGAAGCGATTCGGCGCGATCAGCGCGATGCGCCAGCCCGGCCGGCCGCTGTCGTCGCCGCGCGTCCCGTAGAACGCGGCGAGCCCTTCCTGCACGCGCGGATCGGCGGCGTCGAGCTGCACGAGCGCCGACCACACCGGCACGCCGGTTTCGGCGGCGACGAGATCGACCTGCACGTCGAGCTGCTGCGGCGGGAACTGCTGCTGCCGCACGACCGTGCCGAACACGAGCGCGTCGAGCCGATAGCGGCGCGACAGCGCGATGATCGTCTCCGGCGGATACCAGCCCAGCCGGTGCGCGTCCGCGGCGCGCACTTCGTCGAGATCGCGCGCGCCGAGCAGCACGATCTCGTACGGCGCCGCGGCCTGCATCTCGGCGCCGAGCGCCGACTGCAGATCCGCCGACTGATCGGTTCCGACCGACGCGCCCTGGAACGGCATCACGCCGACGCGGCGCAACGGGTACGTCGAGAAGTCCGCGGCGATCGTCGCCTTCGCGAGGATCGGCGCATCGCGCTTGTCGGTCTGGCACGCGCTCGAAAGGAGCGCGGCGGCGACGGCGAGGATCGAGAGGACGCGCACGTGCGGCGACCTCAGTGCTGCTGACCCGCGCGCGCGACGTCCGCGGCCGGCGCGGCGCTCGGCGCGACGGCGCTCGAGTGCGCGGCCGGCGACTTCGGCTCGACCGCGGCCGAGGCTTCCTCGGCGTGCGCGACCATGTGCTCGAGCAGCGCCTTCTCGGCCTCGAGCCTGCGGATCTGCGCGGTCGCGAGGCGACCGGCGAGGTCCATGTTCTCCTGCAGCAGGCGATCGCGCTCCTGGCTCGACAGCCCGGCGGCGCCGCTCTGCGAGCGCAGCTCACCCTCGAGCTGCTCGACGCGCACCTGCGACTTCTGCAGCGCCGTCGCGAAGTCGGCGAGCTCGCCGCGCAGTCGATCGCGCTCCTCGACGGCCTGCTGGTACAGCTCGATCACCTTCGTGCGGCTGCCGACGTCGGGCGCGACGCCCGCGGCCGACGCGTCGGACTTGCCGACGCTGCCGGGCTGCGCGGCCGACACGACGCCGCCGTCGCGGCCGTAGAGCTTCGGACCGGTGTCCGCGCCCTGGCCCTGGAACGGCACGAGCTTCGGCACCGCGACGTCCGCGACGACGGCCGGAGCGGACTTGCACGCGGTCGCACCGAGCGCGATGCCTGCGATGAGAACGAGGATGGAAGCGAGCTTCATCGGGGTTCCTTCGGGGACTGCGCGGCGTCGGCCGCGGACTCGTACACGAGCTCGATCGCGTGCGAGCGACCGCACGGGCAGTCGAGCTCGACGAGGCGCGCGTCGCCGTCGACGCGCACGAGCCGCACGGCGGCGGCGTCGCCGCGCGTGTGACCGCGCGCCGGCGCCGCGGCCGCCTGGGCGGGGTCGCCGACGATCTGGATGGAATCGCGCTTGAGGATCGTGCTCATGGTTGTGCTACGCGGCGAAGTCGACGATGCGGCCGGGCTCCTCGTCGAGCGGCGCGCCCGCGTCCGCGGACTCCGCGCGGACGTCGGCATCGGCCGGCGCCGCATCGGGCTCGCCGCCGAGCGCGCGTTGGAACGTGCTCGAGCGCGGATCGCGGCCGCCGCGCGACTCGCGGCGCTCGCGGATCGCGGGCAGCGGCGCCGGCGACGCGATGCGTGCGATGCTCGACTCCACGCCTAGCCCCCGGCGGCCTTCATCAGGCCGTTCAGTCGGTACAGCGCGCGCGTGTGGATCTGGCTCACGCGCGATTCGGTGACGCCGAGGATGCCGGCGATGTCGCGCAGCATCAGCTCTTCGCCGTAGTACAGCGTGATCACCGTCTTCTCCTGGTCGGGCAGCTCGGTGATGAGCTCGATCAGCACTTGCTTCAGCTCCGACCACTCGGCGCTGCCGACCGGGTCGGTGCTGCGCGGATCCTCGAGCATCTCGAGCAGCTCGCGCGACGGACCGTCGTCGAGCGACGCGTGTCCGGCCTGGCGCGCGTTCAGCAGGATCACGTCGATCTCGGCGGGGTCGACGCTCATCGCCTCGCCGAGTTCCTCCGGCGTCGGCGCGCGCTGCAGCTTCTGCTCGAGCTGCTTCACGTGGCGGTCGAGGTCCTTGACGCGGTCGCGCTGGCCGCGCGGGAGGAAGTCGAGCTTGCGCAGCTCGTCGAGGATCGCGCCGCGGATCCGCGTGTACGCGTAGGTCGAGAACTTGAGGCCGCGCTCGGGCTCGAACGAGTCGGCCGCGCCGATCA
>SCVU01000393.1 GCA_004296785.1 Planctomycetota bacterium | reverse complement strand
CCTACGTGCAGCACCAGTTCCCCGGCGTGTACTGGGGGCGCGGCAAGACGTGGAGCTACACCGCTGCGGCGCTCGACGGCAGCTCGTACTACCGGCTGCCCAAGCTGCTGCAGTGGTTCTCGGCGAACATCGGCTTCCACCACGTGCACCACCTCGACGCGCGCATCCCGAACTACAACCTCGCGCGCTGCCACCGCGAGATCGAGCGCTTCGGGCGGACGCCTGCGCTCGGGCTGTGGGAGAGCCGCCGCTCGCTGCGCCTCGCGCTGTGGGACGAGCAGGCGGGCGAGCTGGTCGGGTTCGCGCGGCTCAAGCGCAAGGACTAGGCGCGGCCGGGTCGCGGCCGAGCGGCGCGCACGTGCGAGCGCGGCGCGCTCAGAGCTCGGCCTTCGGGAACCGCTTGCGCACTTCGGTCTCGATCGCCGTGACGTCCGCCGGCAAGTATTGGCGGCGCTGCACGCGCCGGCGCACGCCGTCGAGCACTTCGAGCCAGTCGTCGAGCGTCGGTTCGACCAGCGGCTGCCACTCCCAGTTGCGGCCGTGCTTGCGTCCGGGCCGGCAGTGGAAGTTCCACTGCGTGCCGACGCGGTGCGCGTAGATCTCGAGCTGCGTTCCGTCCGCGTCGTCGCGGAACCACGCGATGTTGTCCTTCGCCATCGGCGCGCGATCCTAACGCGTCGGCAGCTCGGCGTCCGCTGCGGCGGCGTGCTCGCGGTCGGCGCGGAACAGCAACACGAGCCCGAGCATCAGCAGGACCAGGCCGATCGCCGCGATCAATCCGCACCACGCCCAGGTGCGCATCGCAGTCTCCATCGATCGGGTGAGTTCGCCCGGCGTCGGTGCCTTCGAGCGCTCGATCGTCTCGAAGGCTTCGTACATCGCGTACACCTGTCCCGCGATGCCGAGCGCGGCCGCGAGCGCGATCAGCCCCGCGCCCGACAGCGCCGTGAGCAAGTGGAACCTGCGCGTAGCGCGGAGCTCGTCGAGGTCAGAACCGCCGGCCATCGCGAGCCATCGTACGTCGGATCGCGGGCGCCGCGCTTCAGCGCGCCGCGCGCCAGCTCCAACCCGGCGCGAGCAGCGGCACCGTCGCGCAGGCCGGACCGCCGTCGCGCGCGACGCCGTGGATGCGCGCTTCGAGCACGCGTCCGGCGCGCGCGGCCGCGACGAGCTCGCGCGTGATCGCGCCGAGCGGAACCTTGATGCGCCGGTCCCAGCACGAACCCGCGTCGCCCGCGTGCTTGCCGACGCCGATGTAGACGAAGCGCTTGTCCGGCGGCCCCTTGACGTGCGGACCGAGCAGCCGCGGCGCGCCGTTCGCGAGCGGCGCGCCGACGCGCAGCTCGAGCTCGAACGCGAGGTCGGCGCCGTCGTTGCGCGCGCCGGAGCGCAGTCGCCGCTCGAACACGCCGTTCTCGGGTTGAAGTGAGAACCACACGTCGGGCGGGGGACCGACGAGCACGACGCGGAGCGGGAGGCGCGCCTGTGAGCTTGGCTCTGAGCTGGGCTGTTTCGAGCTGGGCTGTTTCGAGCTGGGCTGTTTCGGCACGGCGTCAGCGTAGCTCCGTGCCTGTATGACGCGCACGCTCCACCGCGCATGCGCGGTCGCGCGTTGCATGCGATGATCGGAGCCCGACAGGAACCTCCGCTCCGGCGCGCCCTCGCCGTGCCCCGCGCGCGCCCCGCGGAGGAATGACCTCGCCATGCTTCCGCTCCTCGCTCTGCTCGCGCTCGCTCCTTCGACCACCGACGTCGTGCCGCCGCTGCTCAGCGTCCACGATCTCGCGTTCGGCACGAGCGCGCCGGTGCTCTCGCTGCCGCCGCTCACGCACCTCGGCCTCGTGCCCGGACACGCGGTGCGCTACCGCGTGTCGGGCGAGACGCCGAGCCCCGGCGCGTTCGCGATTCTCGCCGCCGCGCCGTCGCTCGCGCCCGTTCCGCTGCCGCTCTTCGCGAGCTTCC
>SCVU01000392.1 GCA_004296785.1 Planctomycetota bacterium | reverse complement strand
GCGAGTTGCACGGCGGCCTGCTGCAACAAGTGAGTGCGTGCGGCGTGTCGGAGGTACATCGACTGAGCGTCGCCGACGCATGTACGTGCAGTCCGTGCGCCAACTACGCACCTCTGTGGATTCTCCAACGCGTCGAGATCGAGCACCCTGGCGCTCGTCACGCGCTCCGGAGCCGATCGCAAGTGCATCCGTCGTCGCGCGCAGCAAGTGCGCGCGACGGCTGGTCTCACCCCGCAGGCTCCGGTCGTGGCGCCAGTACGCCGCATGCGCGTTCACGTCTAGCACCCACCCCGAGGTCCACATGACACCGTTGCACTTCTGCTCTCGCGCTGCCCGCTCCAAGCTCAGTTGGTTGGCGCTGCTGGCCATCGTGCCTTTCGTCGGTTGCAATCACGATGAAGACGACGACGACCATGGCGACGGCACGACGCCGACGGTGCGTGCGACCGCCCCGGCCGATCAGGTCACGGACGTAGCGATCAACACGCAGATCGCTGTCGCCTTCAGCGAAGCGATGTTCGCGCCTTCGATCAACCCCGCGACATTCACGCTGACCGACGGAGTGACGCCCGTCACGGGTGCGGTCGACTACGCAGACGCAGGAACGACTGCGATCTTCACGCCCGTCGGCGCGCTCGCGGCGAGCACTCCGTACACCGCCACGCTCACGACTGCGATCAAGGACGCGTCGGGCAACAAGCTGGCGAGCTACAGCTGGACCTTCACGACCGGAACGACTGCTGACGCCGTCGCGCCCACCGTGGTGTCCTCGATCCCGGCTCACCTCGACACGGGTGTCGCGACCAACGCCGCCGTCACAGTCGCGTTCAGCGAACCGATGGACCCCAGCACGGTCGGCGCGACCTCCTTCGTGGTGACCGGCCCCGGCGTCACTCCCGTGACAGGCGCCGTCGAGCTCGACTTCGCGAACAACAGCGCGACGTTCACACCGTCCAGCGATCTCGCGGTGAGCACCCTGTTCACGGGGACCATCACGACCGACGCGACCGATCTGGCCGGCAACGCGTTGGCCGCGGATCACCAGATCACCTTCACGACCGGAACGACGCCGTCCGCCGGACCCGCGCCCGTGTTGCTCCAGACGGCGGGCAACTACGGGATCCTGGCGAAGTCGGGCATCTCGACCACCGGTGTGACTGCGATCACGGGCGATCTCGGAGTCAGCCCGGCCGCGTCGACGGCCATCACCGGGTTTGCACTCGTATTGGATGGGTCGGGCCAGTTCGCGACATCGAGCCTGGTGACTGGCGAAATCTTCGCGTCCGACTATGCGCCTCCGACGCCTTCCGTCCTGACCACGGCGGTGCTCGACATGCAAGCCGCCTACACGGACGCCGCCGGACGCACGTCGCCAGACGTCACGAACTTGGGTGCCGGGGACATCGGCGGGCTGACACTGGTTCCCGGGCTGTACAAGTGGGGCACCGGAGTCTCCATCCCGACGACCGTGACTCTCTCGGGCGGTGCCAATGACGTCTGGATCTTCCAGATCGCCGGCAACCTGACCGTGGCCGATGCGGTGGCCGTCGCGCTGACGGGGGGTGCACAACCCCGGAACATCTTCTGGCAGGTCGCGGGGCAAGCCACGTTGGGAACGACCTGCGACTTCAGCGGCATCTTGCTCTGCCAGACCCTGATCGCCGCGGATAGCGGCGCGGTGCTCACCGGCAGAGCGTTGTCGCAAACCGCGGTCACGTTGATCGGGACCACGCTCACGACTCCGTGAGCCCGGCTTGCGCGAGGACGCATGTCTGACCGCGGTCACCCAGCGCGCGCTTGGAGCGTCGTCGCCGCGACGATGCTCTGCATCTGCACCGTTGTGGGCTGGCTCTGGATCGCGAACGGCGACCAGAACCAGCCCACAGCCGCCGCGGTCGAGCCTTCCGCGGTGCCCGGCGAGCCGACCCGGCACGCCGCGCATTTGGAGCGACTGGGCGCGCTGGACGAACGAGCCCAGCGCCCGGTCGGCGCGCGGCTCGGCGTCGAGCCGGCGGCGGCCCTCGAGCGGCAGCCGATGGCGGCGCAGCGTCCCGCGCGCGACCTCGTGACGCTGCACGCGCGCTTCGTGCGCCCGGATGGCTCGAAGCAGAACGTCACCGCGGGAAGAATCGCGCTGCGCGACGAGTTCGATGTCTTGCGCGAGGTCGAAGTGCGACAGACCGAAGGTGTGCGGGTCACGGGGCTCGCACCCGGGCGCTACGCGGTGCATTTCGAAGGGCCCGAACTGCATCACCGCGAGCAGTACCTCGAACTGGGTCGCGCAGCCGCAGCCGATCGCTCCGGGGCAGCCGAGGTCGTGTGCGTCGAGCGTTTGATGCTGTGGCCGGCGAACTGGGTGGCGGTCGTCGTCGAGACCGTCGACGGCCGTCCGCTCGCCGAGGTGGCCGAGCGGTGGGGCCATGATCCCGCAGCGCTCTTCGTCGGCGCGTTCGAGCTGCGCGCGCGTCTCGAACCGCCCCGCGAGGCCGGCGCGCCCCGCGCCGCGGCACGAGCCGCCGACGACCCGACGCTGGCGCGCTTCCATCTTCCCCGCGGGTACAGGAGTTGGGAGCTGCAACAGCATTGCGTCGGCTCGCTCGAGGTCATTCATCCACCACCGCTGTGGATCGGCCTCGACGTGTTGGGTGCGCCTGCCGGATGGGAGCTGCTGCAACCCGGCGCGACCGAGCTTCGCTTCCGCGTCGAGCCTGCCGCGCTCGAGCAGCGCCTGGCGCGCGTTTGCTTGCGCATCGTCGATGCGGACAGTTCCGCCCCGGTCGACCGAGCGCGAGTCACGCTGCGCGCCGACAGGACCGCACACCGGCGCACCGACCTGACGGATCGCGAGAGCAACCGCGACGGTCGCGTCGTGTTCGCCGACCTCGTGCCGGGTCGTTATGAGCTGACCGTCACGCGAGGGGAGTCGCAGCTCCAGCAGAGCATCGAGTTGGCGGCGTCCGAGCAGCGCGACCTCGGCGATCTGGCTGTGGGCGAGGCGGTGGGCGTCGAGGTGCTCGTGCTCGCCGCAGACGGCCGGCCTGTGATCGCGTATGTCGAGATCGGCGCGTACGAGCAGCACCGGCGCAGTGGGGAGCTCTTTCCGCGCTTGCTGCAACACCGCACCGATGCACGCGGCCGCGTGCGCGTGCCGAGGCCCGGCCAGCGCGCGATCGTGCGCGCGACGCGTGAGTCAGGACGGAGCGATGGTGTCGGTTCGGCGCAGGAGCTCGGCGGGTCGCGCTCGCCGAACGTGCTGCTCGATCCGGCGGCGCCGCAGCAGGAACCGCTGCGACTCGAGCTGCACGACCCGTTGGCGGTGGAGATCACGACCCGCCGAGCCGGAGGCGCGTGCATCGAGGTGCTCGACGCGTTGGATGTGGTGGTCGCGCGCTCCGCGCGGTTCGACGTGCACGAGATCGAGGTCGAGCTCGTGCCGGGACACTATCGCGCGCGTTGCGTGACTCCGAATGGAGCGCGCGGCAGCGAGTGGCCGTTCGTCGTCGATCGGGCGCGACAATGCGTCGCGATCGACTGATGCTTGCGGCGTCGCGCGGGTCAAGCGACCTCGCTCGCGCCTGGGGTTACCCGGCCGCGCGCAGGTCGACGGTCCTGCTCACCACGACATGAAGTAGAACCGGAACTCGCCTTTCGGGCCGAGGTAGAGGCTCGCGCGCTCGTGCCCGGCGCTCCACTTCACCGCGAACGGCACGAACCAGCCGTAGACGCCGCCGTCGCGCGGATCGCCGGTGAACTCCGCGTGCCGGACCGTGCACTCCGGCGAGTCGGAGATCACGCGCACCCACTCGACCTTCTCGTCGCGCCACAGCCGGAACGCGAACGGCTCGGCCTCGTTCTCGCGGCTGCACAGCTCGAGCGTCATCGACTCGCCGAGCTCTCGCATCGCGACCGACCTCAGCCCCGCGCTCGGCTCCAACGCGACGCCGACGAACGGACCCTCGTCCATCGTGAAGATCATCTTCGCGAACGTCGCGGGCGTGTCGATGCACTCCCAGTACCAGCGCACGAGCGCATCGACCTGCTTGTTGTTCTGCTCGATCGCGCCGGCGCGGCACTGCATGCGCGGCGCGCCGTCGAGCAGGCGCAGGTACTGGTCGATCAGCTCCGCCCGCGCGAGCTCGTCGGCGCTCCACGTCTTCGATTTCCACAGCGGCTGCGCGTACTGCACGACCTCGCCGAGCTGCGTGAACCACATCGTCTCGTGCAGCGGAGCCCGCGGCAGCCGCGCGTCCGGCTTGGCGGGCTGACTCGCGGGGGAATCGGGCTGCGAGGCGGGCGTGAAGCGCTCGCGGAACTCCTGCATCGAGCGCTCGTGCTCGGCGGAGTCCTCGAGCAGTTTCGGCCACAGCTGCAAGAGCTCGCGCAGGTCCTCTTCCGTCCGGCCGCGGCCGAGCCCCAGCGGAGACGGCGGCGGGAACTCGAGCGCGCGCGCGTCCGTCGGGTTCGGCGGCGCGGCCGGGCGCGAATCCTGGTGAGGGGGCGCGAGCGGAGTCGCGAGAAGCAAGAGGGAAAGCGTGAGCGTGCGCGCGAGCATGGCCGGTTGTCCGCCAGCCTAGCGGATCGCGCGCGTTCTGCTCGCGCGGCGCTCGGCGCGTCACTCGAACTCGAAGTTGTGCACCTCGACGTCGGACCCCGAGCTCGTGCTCCATTCGAAGGTCTGCGAAACCTTCCGCGACTTCGCATCGAAGAGCGTCGCTGAGTAGCTCGTCGCGACGAGCGACGTCAGCGCGTACTTCCCGTTCTCGTCGCTGTTGCCACGCGCGAGCGAGTGGCGAATCGACAAGTGCCCGTCGGCCGTCGCGATGTGCGCTTCGATCTCGACGGTGATTCCCGCGCCGTCCCGCCCGGCCAGACGCACTTGACCGGAGACCTTGCGCTCCGCGAAGCCGGACCAGTGGCCGTCCGACTGCGACGGCACGCCGATCGTCAGCACGCGCGGCGGAGTCGACGGCGCCTCGTCGGGAACGAAGCGCACTCGATTGGTCTCCCCGTAGCGGTGACCCAGCTGGTCGCTGCGCGTGAGCTCCAGCGCGAACCGATCCGCTTCGAGCCCGGCGAGGCGGAAGCGACCGTCCTCATCCGTCACGACGCTCGTCAGCGTCCGCTCGGGTGAGTACAAGCCGCGCGGCACGGCCGTGATGCGCATGCCGCGCGCGGGTTTCGACGTGCCGTACTGGACGACGCGACCTTCGTAGCCGCGCTCGGCGATCTCGATGTGGATCGGGAATCCGTCCGGTGCGTCCTCCGGGATGAAGACCTCCCAGCGCTGCTGCGGTGCATTCTCGATGTCGAGCATCCAGATGCCGCTCCGGATGTCGATCGGGATCACACCGTCGGCGCGCACGTCGGTCCACGCTTGGTCGGGAAGCGAGCCGTCGCGCGCGCGCCAGCCGGTCGTGTCGGCGGCGCCTTCGACGAAGAGCTGCGCGTAGCGCGGGTCGCCGGCAGGCAGCGTGAGCTCGAGCACGCGCTGCTCGCCGTCGCGCAGCGCGATCGGCTGATTCTGGCTGCGGCCCCACGACCACACGCCGGGCTTCGGTGCGACCGCCAGCGTGTAGTCGCCAGCGCTGAGGTCCGCGAACTCGACGCGGCCGTCGACGTCGGACATGTGGCCGGTCGAGCGTCCATCGGCGCTCTGCAGCGCGATCACGTATCCCGCGACGGGAGCGCCGTGTCGATCGCGCAACTGCACGACCAGCGACGCCGCGCGCGCGAAGTCGATCACGAGCGGCGCACTCGTCGGCACGGTCACGCCCTCGCAGTGCGTGCGCGCGCCCGACGTGCAGCGCAGCAGGTACATGCCCGCCGGCGCGTGCAATTCGAAGCGTCCGTCGGCGTCGCACCGTGCCGAGCTCGTCACGCCGGTTTGGTCGGCGCGCCAGCTCGTGTGCAGCAACGGGATC
>SCVU01000391.1 GCA_004296785.1 Planctomycetota bacterium | reverse complement strand
CTCGGCGCGAGATCGACGCGCATGCCGGTGCCGGCCGAGCGATCGCGGCGCTCCCAGTCGATCAGGCCTTCGAGCGGCAGCAGCGCGGCCGCAAGGCGCGGGTGCAGGCCTGCGTGGATCAGGAAACGCGCCATCGGGATCCGATCAAGCTAACCGCTCGCGGCGCAGACGTCCGCGCGCGCGACAGACTATTCTGCTCGACCTCGATGCTCGCACGAACCGCGATCCGCTGTGCGCTCCTGCTGTGTGCCGCGGCGCTCGCGGCCGGCGTGCGCGGACCGCACGCGCAGCAGGAGCCGCCGCACTCGGCCGCGCTGCTCTCGCCCGAGGTGCGCGCGAAGCTCTCCGCGCGCGCGTCGACGGAGCTCGCGCGCTGCGAGGGCCAGCTCGCGGCCGCGCTGCTCGAGCGCGATCCCTGGCGCGCGCCGGTCATAGCGGACGCGAAGCTCGGCGTGTACGACCAGGCCGCGCGCGGCGCGTGGCGCGGGACGCTGGAGGCGCAGCAGGCCGAGCTGGGCGCGATCGACACGTCGATGCTCGGCCCGCAGCGGCGGATCGATCACACGCGCGCGGTCGCGTTCTGCCGCGCCGAGCTCGCGCGTGTCCTGCTGACGAGCGAGCTGTCGCACGACCCGGCGTTCCACCTCGAGCGCCTCGAGCTCGCGCTGCGCGCATTCGTGCGCGTCGACAACGCCGAGCGCGTCGCCGCGCAGGCGCCGCTCGTGCTCGCGCGGCTGCAGGCGGTGCCCGGGGCCCTCGAAACGTTCCACACGCTGCTCACGGATCCGGACCGCGCGGGTGTGCGCGCCGGCATCGACGCGTGCGCACGACTGCGCGAGGTCGTCGACGGCGAGCTCGCGGCGCTGTGCGCGCGCATCGCGACCGCGCCGCAGGCGCAGACACCGACCGCGGCGCCGGCCGACACGGCCTCCGCTGATACTGCGCCCGCCTCCGCGCCCGCCTCGGGGCCCGCCTCCGCGCCCGCCGCAGCCGAGCCCGTCGCGGTCACGAGCGCCGAGCTCGACGCCGCGCGCACGCGAGCCGGCGTCGCGCTCGGCGACTTCGCGCAGTGGCTGGAGCGCGAGCTGCTGCCGCGCGCCGCGCCGCCGCCCGCGATCGACGCGGACGGCTGGCTCGTGATCGCGCGCGAGCGCACGGGCTCGACGCTCGCTCGCGGCGAGCTCGCGCTCGCGCTGCTCGGCGCGATCGGCGAGCTCGAGCCGCGCTGCACCGCGCCGACGCCGGACGCGCAACCGCCGCGCGCGGAACCGCTGACGCCGGAGGCCGCGCTCGGCGCGGCGCTCGCGTCGCGCGGCTCGCGCAAGGTGCTCGACGACCTCGGCATCGTGCCGAAGGACGCGACGCAGATGCGGATCGCGGTGCGCACGTCGCAGGCGCGCGTCGTGCCGCTGGCGAGCGCGCAGGAGACGCTCGACGGCTCGAGCTGGCTCGAGATCGGCTTGCCGGGGCCGCAGTGGCCGGTCGCGGCGCGCGCGCGGCGCGAGCTCGAGCTCGGCGCCGCGAGTCGCGCGGCGCTCGCGGTCGTGCGCGGCTCCGCCGGCGCCGGACTGCGGATCGGCCGGCGCGCGGCGCTGTGCACGCCCGCGCAGCGCGTGCTCGTCGACAGCTGCGTCGACGTCGGCTTCGGCCTGTACGCGGCCGAGGCGCTGCAGCGCGTGCCGCACCCGCAGAATCCGCTGCGCGTGCTGCCGGCGGCGGGCGTCGCGCTCGCGCGGATGCAGCGGCTCGAGTGCGCGCGGCTGCTCGCGTCCGTGTACGTGTGGGTCGAGCGGCGCGCGGACGACGCTGTGCGCGAGGATCTCGCGCGCTACGGCGGCATCGACGCGGCGCAAGCGGCGATCGAGCTCGACGCGGTGCGCCGCGATCCGTGGCACGGGCTCGCCGCGCTCGCGTGGCTCGAGTTCCGCGCGCTCGAACGCGCGCTCGCCGCCGGCGGCACGCCGGGCGAGGACGCGCGCGCGCCGATCCTGCGCACCTTCGCGCTCGTCGCCGGCCACCCGGCCGATCGGCCGGCGGACCTCGCGGCGATGCTCGAGCGCGCACGCGCGCTCGCCCGCGACGCGGCGCAGCGCGCCGCGCCTGCCGCTCCCGACGTCCCGTCCGCTCCCACCGATGCGGGGCCGCCCGAGCGACCGAAGCGCGACTCCTGAAACCCCGCGGACAGGCCGGAACGTTTTTCAACCGTGCATGTGCGCCGCGCTTCGTCCGATACCTAGCGCGTCGAGCGCGCGCGATCCCTTGCGACTCGCTTCCGGCTCGACGCCACTTCGCCATGGTCGAGTTCCTCCACCGCGTGAAGGTTTTCGTCTTCACGCTCGGCGTCGCGCAGCCGTCCTACCTGCTCGTGAAAAGCGCGCAGGGCATGGAAGGCTGCTGGGGACCTCTGCAGGGCAATCTCGGTCACGGTGAGCAGCTCGAGGCGGCGATACGCCGCGAGGTGGTCGACGACCTCGGGCTCTCCCGTGCCCAACAAGTGATCGACCTCGAGATGCCGCAGCGCTGGTCGCTCGGCGACGAAGAGGTGATCGAGTGGCAGTACGGGTTCCGCGCCGACACGTGCGGCGATCCGCCGCGGCTCGCGCGCAGGTTCAGCGAGTTCCGCTGGGTCGAGTTCGGTGCGGCGTACCCGACGCTCGAGCTCGAGACCGATCGCGCGGCGATCCTGCGGCTGCACACGCTGCTGCGCGCGGCGTAGCGCACGGGCCGCGCGCTCGAACGGTCGGCGCACTCGAGCGCTCGGCGCGGTCAGAGCGGATCGATGATCGTGCGCCCGTCGAACCAACGGCGCAGCAGCGAGCTCTTGCGCGCGACTCGTCCCGCGCAGCGCACGCATTCGGAGTGCGCCGGCCGCAGCCACGGAAGCACGCGGCGCGCGCGCTCGTGCGCGGTGCGCTCACCGCACGTCGCGCACCAGCGGACGTCGATCGCAGTGCGCGGAGCGAGGCTCACCGCTTCCATGGCGAGCCCATCCTACTTCACGACAGCGCGGCGATGCGTTCGGCGTAGCGCGCGCGCATCTCGCGCCACGCGGCGGCGTGCTCGGCGCGCGGTTCGACGAAGCCGACCGGTCGCGCGGTGCGTCCCGCGACCGCGGCCGCGCACGTGAGCCCGGCGTCGCGCGTCCTTCCGTCCGTCCACAGCGCCTGCAGCGCCGCGCCGAGCGCGCCGGTCTCGGGCTCGTCGAGCGGCAGGATCGCGGCCTCGAGCGCGTCGGCGAGGATCTCCTGCCACAGCGCGTTCTTCGCGCCGCCCCCGACGAGGCGCAGCTCGCGCGCCGCGAACCCGACCGCGCGCATCCGCTCGAGTCCCCACGCGAGGTTCAGCGCGACGCCTTCGAGCGCGGCGCGGTACAGCACGCCGCGCTGCAGCGAGCCCGCGCGCAATCCGTGGAGCGACGCGGTCGACAGCGGCAGGTTCGGCACGCGCTCCCCTTGCAGGAACGGCACGAACGTCGCGCCGTGGCTGCCGAGCGGAACTTCGCTCGCGGCGCGCGTGAGCTCGCCGTGGCTCGCGCCGAACGCGGCGCGCACTTCCTCGAGCACGCCGGTCGCGTTCATCACGCACAACAACGGCAGCCAGTGCCCGGTCGAGTCGCAGAACGGCGCGACGAGCTCGCTCGGGTCGTGCACGGGTTTCGACGCGCAGCCGAAGATCGTCGCCGACGTGCCTAGCGACAGCACGCCGCTGCCGGGCTCGACCGCGCCCGCGCCGATCGCCGAGCACATGTTGTCGCCGCCGCCGCTCGCGACGAGCGTTCCCTCGGCGAGTCCGGTCAGCGCCGCGCCCCGCGCGTGCAAGCGACCCGCCGGCGCGCCGGCGGCGACGAGCCGCGGCAGTCGCGCGGGCAGCTCGGGATCGACGCGCGCCGCAGCGGCGAGGTCCCACGTCCGCGCGCGCACGTCGAACCAGCCGGTGCCCGACGCGTCGCCGGCCTCGGCGACGAGCTCGCCCGTGAGCTCGAGATCGATCCAGTCGTGCGGGAGCAGCACGTGCGCGGTGCGCGCCCACAGTTCGGGCTCGTGCCGCGCGGTCCACAGCACCTTCGACGCGGTGAATCCGGCGGGCACGCGCAGCTCGGCGGCCTCCGCCGCCGTCGACGTGTCGCACCACAGCTTCGCCGGCCGCAACACTTCGCCGCGCTCGTCGACGAGCACGCAGCCGTGCTGCTGTCCGCTGACGCCGAGCGCCGCGATGCGCTCGCGCGCGACGCGCGGATCGGCCAGCAGCTCGGCGCAGCAACCGCGCACCGCCTCGCGCCACGTGTGCGGGTGCTGCTCGGCCGCGCCGGGCGGCAGACCGGGCAACAGGCCGTACGTGCGGCTCGCGCGCGCGAGCACGCGCCCGTCGGCGTCGATCACGAGCGCCTTCGTGCCCTGCGTCCCGACGTCGAGCCCCAGGTACTGCGCGCCGTCGTTCATGGGCGATGCGCGTCGTCGTTCATGCGCCGCGCACGCCGAGCAGGTGCTCGATCAGCAGTTGATCGAGGCGCTCGTAGCCGAGCCCGCGCTTGGCGACTTCATCCGGAGCGAGATCGAGCTTCGCGAGCGCCGCCGCGCGCTTGCGGTCGTACTTCGCGCACAACCCGTCGAGCTTCGCATCGCGCTGCTGTGCGACGAGCGCCTTGACCTCGCGATCGGCGTCGAAGCTCGCCGCGCGCGCCGCGAGGATCTTGTACGTGCGCATGCAGCCCTTCGCGAACTCCCACACGCCCGCCTCGTCCTCCGTGCGGTACGCGTGCGCGTCGAAGTGCAGCGGCCCGGTGTACTTCTCGCCGCCCGCGGTTCCCTCGAGCAAGCGCACGAGCAGGAACGCCTGCTTCGTGTCCTCCGAACCGAAGCGCAGGTCCTGGTCGTAGCGGCCGATCTTCTGGCCGTTCAAGTCGATGTGGAACAGCTTCTTCGCCTCCATCGCCTGCGCGACGGCGTGCGTCATCGACAGCCCGGCCATCGTCTCGTGCGCGACCTCCGGGTTCACGCCGACCATGTACTCGTGCTGCAGCGTCGTGATGAAGTGCAGCATGTGCCCGGTGGTCGGGAAGTAGATGTCGCCGCGCGGCTCGTTCGGCTTCGCCTCGAGCGCGAAGCGCATCCCGTAGCCCTGGTCCTCGGCATACGCGCACAGGTAGTCGAGCGCTTCGCGCGTGCGCGCGATCGCGGTGCGCGGATCGCGGCACGCATCGGCCTCGGTTCCTTCGCGGCCGCCCCAGAACACGTAGGTCTTCGCGCCGAGCTCGGCGCCGAGGTCGATCGCCGCCATGCTCTTCTGCAGCGCGAACGCGCGCACCTTCGGATCGTTCGCGCTGAACGCGCCGTCCTTGAACACCGCGTGCGAGAACAGATTCGTCGTCGCCATCGGCACGACCATCTCGTGGTCGGCGAGCGCCTTCTTGAAGTCGCGCACGAGCTTGTCGCGCTGCTTCGCGCTCGCGCCGAACGGGACGAGATCGTTGTCGTGCAGGTTGACGCCCCACGCGCCGCACTCCGCGAGCTTGCGCACGATGTACGTCGGCGCGAGCGTCTCGCGCACCGGGCCGCCGAACGGATCGCGGCCGGGGTTGCCGACGGTCCAGAGGCCGAAGCTGAAACGATCCTTGCGCGTCGGTTCGTAGCGATCCATGGGGCGGATTCTACGCGCGCGCGTCGCTGGAACGCGTTCGGCCCGCGGGACGCTGTCGTCCCGCGGGCCGAATCGATTGCGCCGAGCGCGTCCGCGCTACTTGCGGCGCGTCGCGTCGAACACCATCACGGTCATCTCGACGCCGTCGGCCCCCACCATCGACATCGTCGTCTTGTAGTGATTGTCGTCGGGGTGCGTCGTCACTTCCTTCATCACCATCTCCTGCCCGGCCACGGTGCCGCGAATCGTCGCGTGCATCGTGTTCGTCGCGGCGTCCCACGTGCCGGCCGAGTGGAAGAGCGCGGGCGACATCGAGTCGACCCACACGCCCGTGAACACCTTCAGCGTCGGGTCGTAGCCCGAGATCATGTGGCCCTGGAACGGCGCGCCCATCATCTCGCCGTCCCACGTACCGGCGACCCAGAATCCGCCGACGGACTTCATGACCTGCACGGCCTTCGACTTCTGGCCCTGGGCGTCGACGACGACGTCCCACGTTCCGGCCGTCCGCATGATGATCGCGTGCTCGGGCGACGGCTCGAACGTCGGCTCCTGCATCGCGGCGTCGGAGACGGCCACGGACGAGTTCTTCGACTCGGCCGGAGCGGACCCGCAAGCGGCGAGCGACGTGAGGAGTGCGATCGAAACGAATTGGAGCTTCATGGCGTGTGCTTCTCGAATTGGGGAGGTGATCCCGGTGCCTCCCGCCGACGCCGGGTCGTCTGCGCGCGCGGTCGGGCACGCTGCCCGGCGCACTCGCGGGCGCCCAGGATAACGGGCGCCGTGCGCACTCGTGCAAGAGTTGCGCAATCGGCCGCTGGCGCCGCGCGCCGAGCCGCTGCGCGCCGCCGCGCGACTACAACGCCTTGTGCCCGAACGTGAACACGTGCTGGCTGTCCTTGCGCTCGCCCTCGATCTCGGCGAGCGTCTCGCGGGTGATGTCCCCGGTCGGATAGTTGCCGGTGAAGCACGCGTTGCAGAACTCGTCGATCATCGGGTTGCCCTCCTGCGCCGCGCGATTCATCGCCGCGCGATCCAGGTAGAGCAGGTAATCGACCTCGAGCGCGGCCGCGATCTCCGCGTTGTCGCGATCGGTCGCGACGAACTCCGTCTTCGTCGCCATGTCGATGCCGTACGGGCACGGCGACACGAGCGGCGGGCTGCACGACGCGAAGTAGACCTTCTTCGCGCCGGCCTCGCGCGCCATCCGCACGATGCGCTTGGCCGTGTTGCCGCGCACGACCGAGTCGTCGACGAGCAGCACGTCCTTGCCGTCGAACTCCTGCGGGATCGGATTGAGCTTGCGCCGCACCGACGACTGGCGCGACTGCTGGTTCGGCATGATGAAGGTGCGCCCGATGTAGCGGTTCTTCACCAGGCCTTCGGCATACGGCACGCCGAGCCGGCCGGCCATCGACATCGCCGCGTCGCGCGACGAGTCGGGGATCGGGATCACGACGTCGGGCATCGGCGCCTTCTCGGTCAGCCATTGCTCGGCCATCGCCTTGCCGAAGCGCATGCGCGTCTTGTAGACGGAGATGCCGTCGAGCATCGAGTCGGGCCGCGCGAAGTAGACGAGCTCGAAGATGCACGGACGGTGCGGCTGGTCGCCGAGCTTGCGGCGCTGCACGCGCCGGTCGCGATCGACGTACACCGCTTC
>SCVU01000390.1 GCA_004296785.1 Planctomycetota bacterium | reverse complement strand
GCTCGCGCGCGGCGACGACCGCGGCGCGCAATTCCTCGGGCGTCGCGGGCTCGAGCAGCCACGCCGCGGTCCCGCCGACGCCGAGCGTCGTGCGCGGGCCCAGCGGCGCGCGCTCAAGTGCGGCACACGGCCAGGTCACGCAGGAGCCCATCGCGGACGTTCTCCACGTCGCCGGCGCCGATCACGAACCCGACCGCACCGGGGACGAGCCCGGCCGAGAAGCGCGTGCGCGAAGACTGCAGGTCACCGCCGACCTCGGCGTGCGCGCCGCGCGCGACGAGCAGCGCGACGAGTTCCTTCGCGCCGGCCGAGTTCGCGCCGTCGATGTGCGTGCGCGCGCCGTACACGTCGCTGATCACGATGCGGTCGGCGGCGGAGAGCGCCTGCGCGAACTCGTGCAGGAAGCGCGCGGTGCGGCTGTGCTGGTGCGGTTGGAAGAGCACGTGCAGCGCGCGGCCCGGGTAGCGCGCGCGCGCCGCGGCGAGCGTCGCACGCAGCTCGACCGGATGGTGCGCGTAGTCGTGCACGAGATCGATGCCGCCGCCGCTGCCCCACGGCTCGAAGCGACGACCGGCGCCCGGGTACGCGGCGACGCCGCGCGCGGCGGCGGCCGGCAGCGCGCCCCTGCCCCCGGCCAGGCCGGCGCTGCCGACGGCGAGCGCGAGCGCGAGCGCCGCGTTGTCCGCGTTGAAATCGCCGGGGATCGCGAGCTCGCACGGCGGCGACGCCCAGCCCGGCCCGCGCACGACGAGCTCCGCGCAGCCGAGGCGCCGCGCGCGGATCTCGTGGTCGAACTCGCGGCCGGCGCGCCACACACGCGCGCCCGCGGCGGCCTCGACGCTCGCCGGCACGTCGCGCCCGAGCACGAGCAGTCCGTCCGGCGACACGCGATCGGCGAAGCGCGCGAAGGCCTCCTCGATCGCCGCGCGCGAGCCGTAGTAGTCGAGGTGGTCCTCGTCGACGTTCGTGATGATCGCGGCGGCGGGTTCGAGGTGCAGGAAGCTGCGGTCGTACTCGCAGGCCTCGACGACGAACCACGCATCGGCCTCCGACGCGAGCGCGTTCGTGCCGAGCAGCCGGCAGTTGCCGCCGATCAGCGCGCCCGGCGCCGGCAGCTTGCCGTCGCTCGCCTGTGCGCGCAGCGCGTGCAACAGCATCCAGCTCGTCGTCGTCTTGCCGTGCGTGCCCGCGACCGCGAGCGTGCGCTCGCGCCGCGCGAGCAGCGGCAGCAGTTCCGCGTACTTCAGCACCGGGATGCCGCGGCGACGCGCCTCGAGCACCTGCGGATCCTCGTCCGGCACGGCCGCCGAGCGCACGACGGCCTGCACGTCGCCGGGCAGATCGCCCGCGCGCGACTCGCCGGTGCGCAGCTCGATGCCGAGGTCGCGCAGCGGTTCGAGCTGCGGCGAGAACGCGCGGTCGTGGCCGCTGACGACGTGCGATCGCGCGTGCAGGATGCGCGCGGCGCCCGAGACGCCGGCGCCGCCCAGACCGAGCAGGTGCACGCGGCGCGGCAGCCGTCCCGCGAGCGCGCCCTTGTGCGCGCTGCTGCCGGAGATGCTGGCGTGCGAGGAACTGGGCTTGGCCGGACTCATGGGCATGGCGAGGGGTACCGCGGACATTCGAACGGACGGATCAACGCGCTGCAACGGTGGCGATCCCGGCGTGCGCGGGAGCGCACCAGCGCTCGAGCTCGGCGAGGATGCGCGAAGCGGCGTCGTGGGGCACGCGGCCGCGCAGCGCGCGCGCCATCGCGGTGCGCTGTTCGCGGCCGTCGTCGCCGAGCAGGCGCGCGAGCTCGTGCGCGACCACCGGACCGAGCTCGCGCTCGTCGACGACGAGCGCGCCGTGGCCGAGCGCGCGCGCGTTGCGCTGCTGGTGCCGGTCGGCGTGGTGCGGGTACGGGACGATCAGCGACGGCACGCGCAGCGCGCCGAGCTCGGCGACCGTCGACGCGCCGCCGCGGCACAGCACGAGCGTCGCGGCGCGCAACGCGCGCTCGACCGGCGCGACGAATTCGACGGCGCGGTAGCGCTCGTGCGGCGCGGCGGCTTCGCCCATGCGCCCCGGTCCGACCTGGTGCAGCACCTGCGCGCCGCGGCCGACCAGCACCGCGAGCTCGGCCTGTACGAAGTGATTCAGCGCGCGCGCGCCCTGGCTCCCGCCGAGCACGACGAGCAGCGGTCGCGCCGGATCGAAGCCGAGCTCGGCTGCTGCAGCCGCACGCGCGTCGTCGCGGTCGAGCGGCGAGGCGTGGAACGAAGGCGCGAGCGGCGGTCCGCTGCACACGTGCCCCTCGCTGGCGCCGTCGGGCAGGCTGTCGGGGAACGCGTGGAACACGGCGCGCGCGAAGCCGGCCAGGCGCCGCGTCGCGCGCCCGGACACCGCGTTGATCTCGAGCAGCCCGATCGGGATCCCGAGCGAGCGCGCGGCGAGCACCGCCGGCAGGCACGTGAAGCCGCCCAGGCCGAGCACGGCCTGCGTCCGGTGCCGGCGCAGCGCGGCGCGTGCGGTCCACACGCACGGCCACGTGCGCAGGCACAGGCCCGCGAGACTCGGCGCGCCGCCGCCGTCGGGCTCGAGC
>SCVU01000389.1 GCA_004296785.1 Planctomycetota bacterium | reverse complement strand
CCGCTGCGAGCACGCGCTCGACCGAGATGTCGCGCATGCAGCGGTGGTGCGCGAGCGGACACGTGCGCTCGAGGCACGGCGCGCATTCGAGACCATCGACGCGCACGATCTCGCAGCGCTCGAGCGAGGTCGCGGTGAGCTCGGGGAAGTTCGGCCCCATCAGGCTGACGCACGGCACGTCGAACGCCGCCGCGTACCAGCGCGGACCGGAATCGCCGACCAGCAACAGCCGCGCGTCGGCGATCCACGCCTTCAGCGCGTCGAGGTCGCGCTCCGATCCGACCAACGACTGCACGGGCGTGCGCGCGGCCGCGCAGACGGTCGCGACGAGCGCCTCTTCACCGGGTCCGCCGGTGACGAGCGCGTGCAAGCCGTGGCGCGCGTGCAGCGCATCGAGCACGGCCGCGTAGCGCTCGGGCGGCCACAGCTTCGCCGCGCCGAACGCGGCGCCCGGACAGCACACGACCGTCGGCGCGGCGGGCGTGAGCCCGAGCTTCGCCCGCGCGCGCTGCACGCGCTCGCGCGTCGCGGCGGAGATCGACAGGCGCGGGTGCAGATCGGGCACCGCGATCCCCACGAGCCCCGCCGCGTCGCGCAGCAGGTGCGCGGTCGGCACCGGCGCGCGCCGCGCCGCGCGCGTCGGCGGCGTGCAGCGGTGCGTGAGCAGCGCGCCGCGACCGGCGAGGCTCGTGCCGGCGCGCAGCGGCACGCGCGCGGCGAATGCGCGCCACGCGGCGCCGAACGAGTTCGACAAGAGCAGCGCGACGTCGGCGCGCTGGGCGCGGTAGAGCGCGGACTCGTCGGCGCCGCGCGCGATCGGCGCGACGAGGTTCTCGAGCGGACCGCCGGCGAGCACGGGCACGAGGTGCTCGCGCAGCAGGATCGCGACGCGCTCGAAGCGCGCGTCGGCCGCGGCGGCCTCGAGCACCGGCGTCGCCATCACGAGGTCGCCGACCCAGTTCGGCGCGCGGATCGCGAGCACGCCGTGGCTCGCCGCGGTCGCGCCGGCGTCGCGAGAGCCCGTCGCGCTCACGACGGTTCGCTCCAGCCGAGCGGCCGCTGCGCGGCTCGGTCATACGCGTACTTCGGCGCGTGCGCGGCGAGGCGGCGCGCCTTGCGCTCGATCGACGCGACCAGCGCGCGCAGCGCGGCGCCGCGCAACCGGCGCGCGTCGGGCTGCGCGCGCCGCCAGCTCGCGAGCGCGGCGAGTCGCGCGCGGCGCGGCGCCTCGGGCGGGCACGACATCGCGAGCGCGGCGAGGTCCTTGACGATCCAGCGCCGCGCGAGTTCGCGCGCGTGGCGCGCCCGGCCGAGGTCGATCAGCACGAGCGCATTCTGCGCGACCAGGAAGTGCTCGAGGTACAGGTCGCGGTGGCACCAGCCGCGCGCGTGCAGCTTGCCGACGAACGCGCCGAGCGCCGGCGCGAATGCCGCAGCGCCGCGATCGGCCAGCGTGCGCTCGTGCGGCACGTAGCGCTGCACGAGCAGGCTGCGGCCGCGGCCGCGCCACGGATTGACGCGCGCGCTGCGCTCCTCCGCCCACCACAGCGGCTCCGGCACCGCGCAGCCGAGCGCGCGCAGCGCGAGCAGGTTCTCGGCCTCCGCGCGCGCCGGCGAGCGCAGCGCGAGTCCGCGCGCGCGCTCGCTCCACCAGTCGCGCGGCTCGCCGCCGCGGAAGCGCTTGACGATCACGCGCACGCCGTCGAGCTCGTGCTCGAAGCTCTCGCGGCCGGGCACGCGGCGCAGGAAGCGCGGCGGCGCGAGCGTCCACAGCCGCTCGGGATCGGGATCGATCGCGCCCGCGCTCGCGCCGACCATCCACGCGCTGTGCGCGGCGGCAGCGGACGGTCTTGGTTCGGCGGACATGCGCGAGCGCTCGGGCGACCGATTTCAACCGATCCGGACTCGCTTTCCACCCCCTTCCCGCCGCTGCGTGGCGCCGAAATGGCCGCACCCCCTTGGCCGCGCGACGTCCGAAGGCTCGAATATTCGGCCCCGTTCACGACCTACACCGCCCGATCGAGCACCGCCCGGCCGCCGGCCGCGCAGCCCGATCCCCCCCGACGAACTCCATGGCCTCCACCTCCGCCAAGCCCGCTCCCAAGAAGGAAGCGGACGAGCTCAACTTCTTCACGAACGCCTCGGCCCTCTTCGAGAAGGCCGCCGACCACCTGTCGCTCGAGCCGGGCGTGCGCACCGTGATGAAGACGCCGGACCGCGAGGTCACCGTCGCGATCCCGATCGTGCGCGACAACGGCAAGCTCGAAGTGTTCACCGGCTATCGCGTGCAGCACAGCTTCGTGCGCGGCCCGGCCAAGGGCGGCATCCGCTTCGACCGCCACGTGAACCTCGACGAGGTGCGCGCGCTCGCGGCGCTGATGACGTGGAAGTGCGCGGTCGTCGACATCCCGTTCGGCGGCGCGAAGGGCGGCGTGGTGTGCGACCCGCGCGAGCTCTCGATGCGCGAGCTCGAGGCGATCACGCGGCGCTACACGTGCTCGATCCTCGACGTGATCGGCCCCGACCGCGACGTGCCGGCGCCGGACGTCGGCACGAACGAGCAGACGATGGCGTGGCTGATGGACACGTACGCGATGCACGTGCGCAGCGCGTCGACGGCCGTCGTCACCGGCAAGCCGATCGCGCTCGGCGGCAGCCGCGGGCGCACCGAGGCGACCGGCCGCGGCGTGATGCTCGTCACGCGCGAGGCGCTGAAGAAGCACAAGATGGCGACGAAGGGCCAGCGCATCGTCGTGCAGGGCGCCGGCAACGTCGGCGGCATCGGCGCGCGGCTCTTGATGGAAGCGGGCCACAAGATCTTGTCGATCAGCGACATGTACGGCGCGATCTACGACAAGAAGGGCCTCGACATGGTCGACGTGCTCGCGTACCTGAAGAAGAACAAGAAGCTCGCCGGCTATCCGAAGGCGCAGGCGCTGGGGATCCAGGAAGCGCTGGAGATCGAGTGCGACGTGCTGGTGCCGGCGGCGATCGAGAACCAGATCACGCTCGAGAACGTCGATCGGATCAAGACGAAGCTGATCGTCGAAGGCGCGAACGGGCCGACGACGCCGCAGGCGCACAAGCGGCTCGAGCAGCGCGGCATCCCCTCGGTGCCGGACATCCTGTCGAACGCGGGCGGCGTGACCGTTTCGTACTTCGAGTGGGTGCAGGACCGCCAGCAGTACTTCTGGCCGGAGGCCGAAGTGAACCAGCGGCTCGAGGAAGTGCTCGTGCGCGCGTTCCACGACGTCTGCGAGACGGCCGCGCAGTACAAGACCGACTACCGCACCGCGGCGTTCATCCTCGCGATCGGGCGCGTCGTGTCGGTATACCGGATGCGCGGGATCTTCGCGTAGACGCAGCGCGCATGCCGCACGAAGTGGTGGTCGGCCTGCACGTGACCGACGAGCCGACGTACCAGCGCTATCGCGACGCGATGGCGCCGCTGCTCGCCGCGCACGGCGGCGGCTTTCGCTACGACTTCAAGATCGCCGAAGTGCTGAAATCGGCGAGCGAGCACCCGATCAATCGGGTCTTCGCGATCTACTTCGAGAGCAAGGCTCGGATGGAGTCGTTCTTCGCGAACCCGGAGTACGTCGCGATCCGCACGCGGTACTTCGCGCCGTCCGTCGCCGGCACGACGATTCTCGGCGGCTACGACCGCTGAGCGGCGCGCGCCGCGCGCGCTTCCAGCGCGAAGCGCACCGCCACGTAGACGAGGATCACGCCGAGCGCGACGCGTGAACCGCGCAGCCACGCGCCGCCGGGTTGGTGCACCGCGAGCACGCCGAACGCGGCGCCCGCCGCGCCGCCGACGCCCAGCCACCACGCGCTGCGCTTGTGGATCGCGCCCTCGCCCCAGTACAGCCACGCCGAGCGCGTGGCGCCGATCGTGACGACGGCCAGGCTGCACGCGCGGATCGTGTTGTAGTCGACGTCGGGCAGCGACAGGTGCAGCGCCGGCACGAAGATCAGCCCGCCGCCGAGGCCGAGCAGCGGCGTCAGCGACGCGCCCGCCGCGCCGATCGCGAACGCGAGCGCGAGCATGCCGGTCGACACCGGCTCCGCGCCGTCGCCGCTGCCGTACACGCCGCGCCCCGCGCCGACCTCGTAGAGGATCTTCGCGCCGGCCGCGAGCGCGACGAGCGCGAAGAACGCCTTGAGCCAGAACGCGTCGATGCGCTTCGAGATCCGGTAACCGAGCTCCGCGCCGAGCAGCGCGCCCGCGCCGAGCGCCGCGAGCAGCCCGTAGTGCAGCGCGTGGTCCTGCTGGAACAGCTCGGCCGCCGTCGCGCAACCCGCCGTCGCGAGCACGTGCACGACCGAGGTCGCGACCGCGCTGCGCATCGGGAACGCGCGCAGGTAGTACAAGAGCGGCACGACGAAGAGCCCGCCGCCGATCCCGCACAGCGCGCCGACGAACGAGATCGCCGCGCCGGCCGGCACGAGCCACAGCGGCGCGCTCTTCGGCTCGCGCAGGATCTCGTTCACGCGCCGGGCCCCCGCGCGATCCGCGCGAGGAGCTCGCTCGACGCGTGCGACTTCGCATCGCCGCAGATCGCGATCGCGATGCCGAGCTCGCGGTCGATCGCGGCCTCGGGCACGCTCGCCTCGGTGTAGTCGGTGCCCTTCGCGTGCACGTCGGGCCGCAGCTCGCGCAGCGTCGCCTCGAGCGTGCGCTCGGCGAAGCTCGTGACCGCGTCGACGCAGCGCAGCGCGAGCAGCAGCTCGGCGCGCTCCGCGAGCGGCACCAGCGGCCGCCCCGGGCCCTTGAGCTCGCGCACCGATGCGTCGGTGTTCAGCGCGACGACGAGCAGGTCGCCGTGCGCGCGCGCGGCCTCGAGGTAGCGCACATGGCCGACGTGCAGCAGGTCGAAGCAGCCGTTGGCGAGCACGACGCGCGGCGCCGGACGTGCGGCGCGCGCGTGCGCGAGCTCGCGCGCGAGCGCCGCGCGCGCGTGGAAGCCCCGCGCGAGCGTCAAGCCTGCACCCGGACTTCCCGCGGGCGCGGCGCGCCGCCGAGCGCGTCGGCGAGCTCGGCGCGGTCGCACGCGGCGGTGCCCGGCTTCATCACGACGACGCCGGCCGCGGCGTTCGCGATGCGCATCGCCTCGGCCGGCTCGCAGCGCGCGGCGAGCGCGAGCAGGAATGCCGCCGCGACCGTGTCGCCGGCGCCCGACACGTCGATCACCGACTCGGGGCCCGACGGCTCGACGTGCAGGCCGAGCGGCGGCTGGTCCTCGCCGAACAAGGTCATGCCGCGATTGCCGAGCGTCGCGAGCAGATAGCGGTGACCGAGCCTGGCGCGCAGCTCGGTCGCCGTGCGCGCGAGCTCGGCCGGATCGGCGAGCTTGCGGATGTCGCAGCGCGCGGCCCACGCGAGCTCCTCGAGGTTCGGCGTCGCCGCGAGCAGTCCGGGCATCGTGTCGAGCGAGCGGCGCGGATCGAGCGCGATCGACAGCGGCGCGCGCCGCAGCACCTGCAGCGACTGCGCGCACGCGTCGCCGATCGCGCCGTAGTCGTAGTCGGAAAGGAGCACCGCGTCGACCTGGCCGATCAGATCGCGCATGCGGTTCGCCAGGCGCACCGCGCCGTCGCGCGGCAGCGGCTCGCTCGGATCGCGGTCGAGCCGCAGCACCTGCTGCGGCGTGCGGCGCGGCTCGTTGGCGAGGATGCGCGTCTTCGTCGGCGTGACCCAGCTCGGCAGGCTCTCGATGCCCGCGAGGTCGATGCCGTCCTTCTCGAGCGCCTCGAGCAGATCGCGGCCGGACGCGTCGCGGCCGACGCAGCCGAGCACGCGCACCTTGGCGCCGAGCGCGCGCAGGTTGCGCGCGGCGTTCGCGGCGCCGCCGGGCCGCAGCTCCTCGCCGGTCCAGCGCAGCACGAGCACCGGCGCCTCGCGCGAGACGCGCGCGGGCTCGGCGTACACGTAGCGGTCGGCGACGAGATCGCCGACGACGGCGACCTCGAGGCGACGGAAGTCGGGCAGGCGCGCGCTCAAGCCGACAAGGTATCCGGCCGGGCTCCGCCGCGGAACCCGGCCCATCGATCGGCGCTCAGCGACGCAGGATCACTTCGCCGCTGGGGAAGCGCACCTTGCGCAGCGCGGCGTTGGCGTCGTCGGCGGCGCGGTAGCCCAGCGCCGCGGCGCACAGCGCGCGGTAGCCGAGCGGCGCGAGCCCGAGCAGTTCGTCGTAGCGCGGACCGTCGAGGCCCTCCATCGGGCACGCGTCGATGCCGAGCACCGCCGCCGAGGTCAGCAACGTGCCGAGCGCGATGTACGTCTGGCGCGCGGTCCACGCGTCGGCGCGCTCGCCCATGCCGGCGATCGCCTTCGACATCATCCCCTGGAACCCGGCGAGCGATTCGAGCGACACGCCGCGCACCGCGGCGATGTGCTCGGCGTAGCGGCGCACATCGGCGTCGCCGACGCCGACGCGCGCAGCGAAAACGACGAAGTGCGACGCATCGGTCACCTGCGGCTGCTTCCACGAGACCTCGCGCAGCTTCGCGCGCAGCGCCGGGTCGGAGACCACGACGAAGCGCCACGGCTGCAGCCCGTACGAGGACGGCGCGTGCACGAGCGCGTGCTCCAGCGCCTGCCACGTCACCGCGGGAATGCTCCGCGCCGTATCGAACTTCTTGACGGCGTAGCGCCACTCGAGCGCCGCCGTCAGGCGCGCGGGCTCGAGTGCGGGGACGGCGGTGGACGAGTGGGTCGGTGCGTTCATGGCGGTGTTCATTGCGCGGTGAAGCCGCCGTCGACGGCGAGGGTCTGGCCGGTGACGAAGGACGATTCGCTCGCGCACAGCCACAGCACCGCCGCCGCGATCTCCTCGGGCGTGCCGATGCGTCCGATCGGGTGCAGCGACTCGAGCATCTCGCGCGGCACGGTCTGCGTGAAGCGCTCGAGCATCGGCGTCTGGATGGCCGCCGGCGCGACCGCGTTCACGCGCACGCCCGACTTCGCATAGTCGAGCGCCGCCGCCCTGGTCAGACCGACCACCGCGTGCTTGCTCGCGCTGTAGATCGCGTTGCCCGCGAAGCCGACGAGCCCCGCGACCGACGCGTTGTTGACGATCGAGCCGCCGCCGTGCTCGAGCATCGCGCGGATCTCGTGCTTCATGCTCGCGAACACGCCGCGCACGTTCGCGCCGAATACGTGCTCGTAGTCCTCGACCGTCGACTCGACGAGCGGGGCGATCTTCTGCTGCTCGACGCCGGCGTTGTTGAACGCGGCGTCGAGGCGGCCGTGGCGCGCCATCACGGTCTCGACGAGCTTCGCGACGCTGGCCTCGCTCGTCACGTCGGCCTCGACGAAGCTCGCGTCGCCGCCGGCGGCGGCGACGGCGCGCGCGAGGCGCACGGTCTCGTCGCCCTCGGTGCGGCGGCGCCCGGCGACGACGACGCGCGCGCCTTCGCGGGCGAACGCGATCGCGGTCGCGCGGCCGATGCCGGTGGTGCCGCCGGTGACGAGCGCGACGCGGCCTTGGAAACGGAGAGTGGAAGTCGGTGTGGTCATCGGAGTGTCTCGGACGAAAGGTCGGGGCAGGCAGTCGGGGTTCAGCTGTCGAGGATGCCGAGGATCTGATTCGCGGCCTGCTGCAGCGGCTTCTCCTTCGGCATCAGCGTTCCGTACACGTGCAGGCCCAGCGTCGCGCCGTACAGCGCGCGCGCCTTCGCCTCGACGTCGGTGTTCTTCGCGAGCTCGCCGCGCTCGCGTGCGCGCGACAGCGCGTCGCGGAACGCGCGCTCGACGCGGCGCACGTGCGCCTGCATCAGCGCTGCGATCTCGGGATCGTGCGGCGCGCGCTCGAGCGCGGCCTTGACCCACAGGCAGCCGCGCGGCGACGACGCGGAGCAGGTGCCCTCGACCATCTCGCGCACGTGCGCGCGCAGCGCGGCGAGCGGCGACGCGCCGTGGTTCAGCGCGGCGTCGAGCTTCGCGTAGCCCTGCGCCTGGTAGTGCTCGAGCGCGCGGCGGAACAGCGCGCGCTTGTCGCCGAACGTCGCGTACAGGCTCGCCTTCTGCACGCCGGTGCGATCGACGAGGTCCTGGATCGAAGTCGCCTCGTAGCCGCGCTCCCAGAACGCCTGCATCGCGGTCTCGAGGGCCTGTGCGGGATCGAATTCCTTGGGGCGGGGCATGGCGGGGACCGAACGGCGCCCAACCTAGCCATTCAAGAACGATCGTTCAAGTATCGACGTCGAAGAAGTTCCGCGGGGCGGCGCTAGACTCGCGCGCCCGTGCAGGCCGCCGCGACTCCCACCGCGCTCGCTCCGAACCGCTGGCTCGCGATCTGGATCCGACCGCGCGCGACGTTGATCGAGCGCATCGACGGCAAGCACCGCGACCGCTACTGGGGTCCGCTGTGGCTCGCGGCGTTCGCGACCGCGCTGAGCGGTTGGACCAGCCGCCTGCAGTCCGATCGCGAGTACGAGGCGGGATTCTGGTGCTTCGGCGTCTTCATGGAGACGCTCTTCCGAGCCGCGCTGTTGCCGTGGTTGCAGGCGTTCGTGCTGGCCGGCATCACCTGGTGGGCGACCGGTCGCTTCGAGTATCGCCGCGCGATGGCGGCGATCGGCTGGTACGGACTCACCGGTGCGATCGCGTTGGTCTTCGCGCTGGGCCAGTTCGGGATGGTGGCCACCGGCGCGCTGCACGCGCGAGCCGCGGATGAGTCTCCGAGCGCCGCAGTGAGAACGTGGGCTGCGCTCAACATCGTGCACTGGTGCTGGAGCCTGTGGGTCGGCGCGCAGGTCCTGTCCGTGGCGCTGCGCGTCCGCGTGATCACGGCTGCCGTCTGGGTGGCGGCGTTCTGGGCGTTCGCCGCGTGGCGGGCGCCGTCCATGTTCACCTGGATGAAGGCGGCCTTCGAGCGCTGACGAGTCGCGGCGCGCTCAGCAGACTTCGTTCGCCGCCGCCGCGAGCGCTTCAGCGCGCTCGGTCGTCGCGCGCGAGCGTCCGCGCGCCAGCGTGAGCTCGCGCAGGCGATCCGGCACCGGCTTCGCCGCCGCCGTCAGCCACTCGATCCCGCTCTCCTCGGCGAGGTAGTAGTCGCTGCGCACGCCCATGAACGCGTTGTAGCGGATCGAGTAGTGCAACTCGTGCGCGTCGATCGCGGCCGCCGACAGCTCGGCGTCGAGCGCGCGCACGCTCGGCTTGAACGCCTGCCACTGTGCCTCCCCCATCGCGAGCACGCGCTCGACGAGCGGTTCGTAGCGCGCCGAGGCCGGCGCCTCGCGGTGCTCGCGCATCCGCGCGTTGACGAACCACGGCATGCACGTCGCGAGCTTGTCGAGGAACAGGTTCTCCTCGGCGCCGAAGTCGAGGCACGAGCTCTCGGTGAAATCCGTCAGCGTGATCGCCTGGTCCGGTCGGATGTAGCCGCCCTCGACCGACAGCCGATACGAATCGGTGCCGGGGAACGGGAAGAACATCGACGTGCGGAAGCGGCCGATGCCCGAGCGCGCGAGCAGGTCGACCGTCATCAGCCGCTCGTCGCGCGTCTCGCCCGGCAGCCCGACCATCACGAACCCCGACGTGTGCAGGCCGTGCTCCTCGGCCTGGCGGATCGTCTCGAGGATGTCGTTGTCGCTCATGTTGCGCTTGAGCACTTCCTTGCGCACGCGCACCGAGCCCGACTCGATGCCGAGCTTGAGGATCCGACAACCCGCGTCCGGCAGCGCCTTGGCGACGCGCGGATCGAGCTGCTTGACGTGGCTGTTCACGACGAACGGCACGCCGATCCCCGACGCCTTGTACGCGGCGCAGAACGCGAGCGCGTGCTCGGGATTCTGCGTGAACAGATCGTCGTCGAGGATGAACGTGCCGATGCCGCGGTAGCGCGCGAGGATCGCGCGGATCTCGGCGACGGATTTCTCCGGCGGGCGGAAGCGGAAGAAGTTGAGCCGCGCGACCGGCCGCGCGAGCTCGGCCTTGTAGCGATCGATGATCTTGTGGTTCAGGCAGTACGTGCAGCGGTACGGGCAGCCGCGGCTCGTCATCAGGCTGAACCAGCCGTGCTTCTGCTCGGTGATCCGCTGCGTGTCGAAGAGCTCGTAGTCGGGATCGGGCAGGTTCGCGAAGTCGGGGAACTCACCGACCGGATTGTGCGCCCACGTCTCGGCTGCGGGCCGCGCGCCGCGCGCGGCGAGCTCGGCGAGCTCGCGCTCGGGGCGCAAGCCGCCCTTCCACGACAGGAAGTTCGACTCGTCGTCGGGCGTCTCGCCGCGTTCGATGCGCTCGACCAGCCGCACGAGCGCGTCTTCGCACTCGCCGACGCCGACGTGATCCCACGCGCCGTCGGCCATCACGTCCGCGGGCACCATCGACGGATGGATGCCGCCGACGACGAGCGGCGGCAGCTCGAAGCCGAGCTCGCGCGCGCGCTCGCGCAGCCAGCGCGCGAGGTCGAGGCCGGCCTGGTACTGCTGCGTCAGGCACGAGAAACCGATCAGCCCGGGCCGCCACTCGCGCACCAGCGCGAGCACGTCGTCGTTCGACGGCACCGGCGGCAGGTTCTCGTTGAGATTGACGAGCCGCGTCTCGTGGCCGCGCGCTTTCAGGCACGCCGACAGCGCGGCGAGCCCGTGGTTGAACCCCATCTGCGTGTAGAGGTTCGGATAGACGAAGAGGACGCGCATCGGCGGGCCGTCAGCATAGCCTGCACGACGCGCGCGCCGCGCCTACGGCGTCGCGACGCGCAGCTGGCGCATCCGCCCCGCGACGGCGCACGCGAGCGCGAGTCCGCGCGCGAGCCACGAGCGCCGCGCGTCTCCGAAGCTCTCCCAGTGGCTGCCGACGCGCGCATCGAGCGCCGCGCGCGCGGCGACCGCGGCGCGCGCATCGCCGCCCGCGGCCAGGCACGCGCTCAGGCGTCCGAGCGAATCCGCGGCGGCGCACAGCGGAGCCGCCGACTGCGCGTAGCTCGCGCGCAGCGCGGCGCGGTCGGACGGCTGCGGCCACAGCGCGGCGCCATCGAGCCGCGCGCCGGCGAGCTTCGACCACTGCAGATCGGCGCCGAGCATGCGCGCGTTGCACAGATCGGCGCCGCGCAGATCGGCCGCACACAACAGCGCGCCGTCGAGCAGCGCGGAGCCGAGGTCGGCGCCGTCGAGGGCGACCTCGCGCAGGTCGGCCCGCTCGAGCCCGCAGCCGCGCCACACGGACCCCGTCGCGCGCATCCCGCGCGCGCGCACGTGCGGCAGCCACGACTCGGCGAACGAGGCGTGCTCGCAGTGCGCGAACTCGAGCACCGCGTGCTCGAGCCGCGCGCCCCACACGTGCGCGCGCTCGAGCCGCGCGCGTGCCAGGCACGCGTCCGGCAGCGTGGCGCGCCCGAGCTGCGCGCCTCTGAGGTCGGCCTCGCGCAGGTCGACGCCCGGCAGCGCCGCGCCCCACAGGCTCGCGCCGGCGAGGTCCGCGCCCGCGAGCCGCACCGCGCGACCGTGCACTCCGCACAGATCCGCGCCCGCGAGGCGCGCGCCGGACAGGTCGAGTGCGTCGAGCTCGAGCCCGGCGAGCCGCGAGCCGCTCCAGTCGCCGCGCTCGAACGCGAGTCGCTCGCGCAGCGCGCGCGTCGCGGCGGCGTCGAGGTGCAGCGCGCAGCGATCGAGTGCCGCGCGCGGATCTCGGCCAAGCCGCAGCGGCGGCGCCGAACATCCCTTGACGCGGCAGACATCGGCGCTCGCACTCCCGACCATCGCGCTTCATTGTGCCAGCGCCGCACCAACGCAGCGCCGCACGCCGCTAGAATCGAGGGCGAGATCATGTCCGTCGCCGACGCTCGCGGGGAGGAGTCGTGGCTCGCACAGCTCGCGCCGCTCGGACCGCGGCAGATCACCGTGCTGCTCGACGTGTCGAACAAGTGCAACATCCGTTGCCGGATGTGCTACTTCAGCTACGACGCGGTCTTCCACCGCAAGTCGCGCTTCCTCGAGCCCGCGCGCTTTCGCGACATCGCCGCGCAACTGTTCCCGCTCGCGCACACCGTGTACTTGTCGGCGGGCAGCGAGCCGCTGACCTCGCCGCACTTCGAAGAGCTGCTGCGCATCGCGGCGCCGTACCGCGTTCCCGATCTCAAGTTCCTGACGAACGGGCTGTTGCTGACGCCGTCGCTCTCGCGCGCGCTCGTCGAGTGCGGCGTGCGGCAGATCCACGTGTCGATGGACGGCGCGCGCCGCGAGACGTACGAGTGGGCGCGGCGCGGCGCGAGCTACGACCGCCTGGTCGCGAACCTGCGCGAGCTCGAGTCGATCAAGCGCGAGCTGCACAGCGAGCTGCCGTGGGTGCAGATCAACGCGACCGTGATGCGGCGCAACCTCGCCGAGCTGCCGGAGTTCGTCGACGTCGCGCTCGGGGTCGGCGCGACGCGCATCGCGTGTCGGCACCTGATGGCGTACGACGGGCTCGAGATGGAAGCCGAGTCGCCGCACCTCGACAAGCCGGCGACGAACCGCGCGCTGCGCGCGCTGATGCAGCGCGCCGTCGAGTCGAAGCGGGTCGCGATCGTCAACCTGCCCGACCCGTTCGCGCTCGACGGCGCGGCGGGCGCCGCCGAGGCCGGCGACCGCGAGCCCGACGATGCGCCGACCGCGCGCCCCGCGCCGGAGCCCGGCGCGCTCGCGCTCGCCGCGGCCCGCCCGTTCGGGCACGTCGACACGCCGGCCGAGCTGCACGTGCGGGCCGCAGGTGACCTCGAACTCACCGGCTGGGCGCTCGCGCGCGACGAGGTCGTCGCCGTCGAGTGCTGGCGCGAGCCGCTCGGCGCGGGCGAGCCCGTCGACGGTGAGCTCGGGCTCGTGCTGCTCGGGCGCGCGCGCTTCCTCGCCGGCATGCGCGTCGACGTCGCGCAGCGCCATCCGGACATCGAGCAGCGCTACCGCAGCGCGTGGAGCTACGTGCTGCCGCGCGCCGAGCTCCCCGACGTCGAAGGCGCGCTGCTGCGGCTGCACGTGATCGCGCGCGATCGCGTCGGCCGCCGCGCCGAGCTCGGCCAGCGCACCGTGGTGCGCGCGCGCGCCGACGAGCAGCCGTACCTGTACTGCCGCCGCCCGTTCGACTGCGTGTACATCGACTCCGCCGGCGACGTGTACCCGTATCCGGACTGCCAGTCGCTCGACCCGTTCGCGCACTTCGACGGCAGCGGCGACTTCAAGTCGCTGTGGCGCTCGGCGCCGTTCGAGTCGCTGCGCCGCGCGATCGTCGAGAACCGGCCGCCGAAGATGTGCGTGACCTGTCCCGACCGGATCAATCGCAACGTCGACGACCAGGCGTTCTTCGAGGAGCGCGTCGTGCGCGCCGCGTACGCGCGCCCGCTCGGCTTCCTCGAACAGGTCGACGCGCGCGACGACGGCCGCGCGCTCGTGTGGTCGGGCTGGGCGCTCGCGCCGGAACAGGCGGTGCGCGTCGAGCTGCTGCGCGTCCGCGCGGACGCGGGTCCCGAGCACCTCGGCTTCGCGGAGCCGGCCCCGCACGAGCGCGCCGACGTCGCGCGCGCGTACCCGCGCATCGCGGCCGCGCGGCACAGCGCATTCGAGCTGTGCTGCACGAGCGCGCGCCTCGGCGACGGCGCGCACGCGCTCGTGCTGCGCGCCGTCGGCGACGACGCGGTGGCGACGGAGCTCGGCGCGCGCGAAGTCACGGTGCGCGACGGCCGCGTCCAGGCCATCGGCGCGGCGGCACCACGCGGCTTCGGGCTCGGCTCGCGCGAGCGGTTCGTGTGAGCGCGATGCGCACGCGTCGAGTCGGCCGCACGGACCTGTGCATCAGCGCGGTCGGCCTGGGCACGTGCCAACTGCGGCTGCTGCCGGAGGCGCGCGCGCTCGCGACGCTGCGGCGCGGCATCGAGCTCGGCGTCGACTGGATCCACACGTCGCCCGACTACGAAGGCGCCGAGGAGCTCGTCGCGCGCGCGGTGCGCGAGAGCGAGCGCGTCGTGCACGTCGCCTCGGACGGCTCGGGCCAGATGCCGCACTTCGAGCACTTGTACGAGCAGGCGCTGCGCCGCCACGGCCGCGGCGGCCGACTCGCGCTGTGGGGCATCTCGTGCATCGACGACCAGGAGTTCGTCGGCCACGACGTGTGGGGACCGCGCGGGATGGTCGCGTTCCTGCGGCGCGAGAAGGCGGCGGGCCGTCTCGAGGCCGCGTTCTGCACGACGCATGCGCCGCCCGAGTACGTCGAGAACCTGATCACGAGCGGTTGCTTCGACGCGATCATGCTCGCGTGGAACCCGCTCGGCTTCCACGTGCTCTCGTCGTTCGCGGCGGCGGAGGGCAAGCGCTACGAAGACCTCGCCGCGACGGGCGCGCGACTGTTCGAGCTCGCGCGCCGCCACGAGGTCAGCCTGCTCGTGATGAAGTCGCTGGGCGGCGGCCTGCTCGGCGCGAGCCGCGCGTTCCCGCCGCACGCGCTGCTCGCCGCCGAGCGCGCACACATCCGCGCCGAGGACGTGCTGCGCCACATCCTCGCGCAGCCGGGCGTGACCGCCGTCGTGCCGGGCGCCGGCAGTCCCGACGAGGCCGAGGAGGACGCGCGCGCCGGCCACGCGCCCGAGGGCATCGATCCGGCGCGCGAGCGACTGCTGCTCGAGCGCGTCGCCTCGTTGCGCGGCGTGCTGTGCAGCCGCTGCGGCGAGTGCGAGACGACGTGCAGCCAGGGCCTGCCGATCTCGTGGCTGTTCCGCGACGCGTACGTCTGGATGAATCCGTCCGACACGTTCGACGCGGTCGACCGGCTGCACTACTTCCGCCTGCACCCGGAGACCGAGCTCGCGTGCGCGACGTGCCGCGAACGCACCTGCGAGTGCCCGGCCGGCCTCGACATCCCGCGCGAGCTCGGCCGCGTGCACGACGCGATGATCGAGCTGCGCGCGGCCGGGCGACTGCCGCTCGCGCCGGATGCGCGTGCGCCCGGCGCGCCCGCCTCCGGCGCCGACGCGGGCGAGCCCTGCGCGCGCGTGATCTACGCGCAGGTGCCGCGCGCACTGGGCGGACCGAGTTCGGAGCCGTGCAAGCTGTGGATCGAGAACGCCGGACGGCGCGCGTGGAGCGAGCGCGCGCGCTCGCCCGACCACGCGTGGCTGTCGGTGCGGCGCGCGCACGACGAAGTCCAGCGCATCGAGCTGCGCTGCGGCGTCGAACCCGGCGCGCGCGCGCACCTCGTGTTCGACCTCGCGCACGTCCCGCGCCGGCGCGAGACGCTGCGCTTCGAGCTGCAGCGCGCCGACGGCGCGTCGCTCGAGCTCGCGCGCGCGTCGGTCGAACCGCTCGAATCCCCGTCGTGGTGGCAGCGCTGGCTGGGCGGCGCGCCGGAGGTGCGCGCATGAGCTCGCACGCGGTCCGCTACGTCGCGCACAGCGTCGAGCAGCGCGTGCCGCCGGGCCACGTCGGCCTCGCGCGCATCGAGCTCGAGAACACCGGCACGCTGACGTGGGAGGCGACGTCGCCGCGCGGCGATCACGTCGGCGTCGCGGTCGCATGGAACGGCGTCGTCGTCGCCAATCACGTGCTGCCGCGCGGCCGCGTCGGGCCGCGCGAGACCGTGACGCTGCGCTTCGCGCTCGAGGCGCCGCTCGCGCCCGGCGTGCACCGGCTGCGCATCGAGCTCGTGCAGTACCAGGTCGCGCGCTTCGAGGAGCGCGGCTCGCCGCCGCTCGACCTCGACGTCGTCGTCACGAGCGCGCCGCTCGACGCGTGCGCGGCGGACTGGGCGCGCGCGCAGGCGCACGACCCGTGGCACTACCTGCCGACGCGCGGCATCGCGCGCGCGGCCGACGGCACCTCGTTCCCGGTGTTCGTCGAGCGCGCGCAGGGCTGCCACATGTGGGATCAGTCCGGCCGCCGCTACATCGACTACACGATGGGCTGGGGCACGGTGCTGCTCGGCTACGCGGACCCGCGCATCGGCGCCGCGATCAGCGCGGCCACCGCGAGCGGCGCCGTCGTCGCGTGGCCGCAGCGCGTCGAGCTCGAGGTCGCGCGGATGCTGGCCGAGGACTTCTCGTCGCCGCGCGTGCCCGAGCCGATGGTGTGCTTCGGCAAGAACGGCTCCGACGCGTGCACGTTCGCCGTGCGCATGGCGCGCGTCGCGACCGGTCGGCGCACCGTGCTGTTCTGCGGCTACCACGGTTGGCAGGACTTCTGGGTCGAGCAGGTCGGCTTCGAGCGCACCGGCGTGCCGGCGCGCGAGCCCGCGCTGATCCACCGCTACGGGTTCCACGACCGCGCGAGCTTCGCCGCGCTGTACGAGCGCCACCGCGCCGACCTCGCAGCCGTGATGATCGAGCCGTCGCCGTGGGCGGGCGACGGCCTCGGCTTCGAAGGCGACACCGACGCCGCGTTCCTCGCCGAGATCGCCGCGGCCGCGCGCGCGGCCGGCGCGGTGTTCATCCTCGACGAGATCCTGACCGGCTACCGCTATCCGGGCGGCAGCGTGCAGCGCGCCAAGCGCATCGCGCCCGACCTCA